>JAWXAU010000097.1 GCA_034439655.1 Bacteroidota bacterium
AAAACCTTCTGCACGGATATTGAGCAATTTCGCTAAAAAGCCTTGCAGCAAAATCAACGACCTAATTGCATAAAATACTAATTTATAGTAAGTATAACAAGTTTATTTAGTTTATGAGCAGACCCTATTTATTAGAATCGAATTATGAAAGAGGTCTAATATGAAATGCATATTAAAACTTTTGACTCTACTGAACATTACAAAGGATAAAAACTCAAACCGAAGTACGCTATCAAAAAGGCAGATTGAGAAGACTAAAACACTGGTTTCGTGAATTGACAGAAATGCAAGTAGAAACTGTAGACCAGAACTTTAACAACTATCTGCAAAGCAAAACCAAGTATGACATTGACATATTTAAATCTTTTTTCCATCGAGTTGACAAAGTGATTGTGAAAGGTAGAATAACAAGCGACACTCAATTTTACGACGTTAACATAATGGTTGACCAACTTTGCCAAACAGTACCAGTTAACAATAAAAAAATAGAAATTTTAAACAAACTATTAATTGATTATGAACAACGTATATCACGTAAGCAAAGAAGGCAACCGCCTAACAGCACCTACCGAAAAGCCGGAGTTTTCGCACAAAAGCACGACAGGCTGTATTCCAAAGACATCCTAATTTATCGGGAGAGATTGTAGTTAATGAAAGTTTAGTTTTTCATCCCGATAATTGTGGGGGCAAACGTTATCCTAATAGCAGGACGACCAACCAACAAAAAAATAATTAACCATAAAAAATAAACAACATGGCACTAATACCAATTATCGGAATCATAATCGTAATTTTAATTTCAGGGTTACGCATTGCTCAAGAATACCAAAGAGCTATTGTATTTAGACTTGGACGATTTCAATGTGTAAAAGGGCCTGGACTTTATTGGTTAATTCCATTTATCGAAAGACAACAAAAAGTTGACATTCGGACTAAAACTGTAGACCTTGAACAACAAGAAACCATTACAAAAGATAGCGTAACAATAAAGGTTAATGCTGTTTTATGGTTTAAAATCACAAATCCTGAAGACGCTATTATTAAAGTCGCTGATTATAACAAAGCGGTATATCAATTTTCTGTTACAGCATTAAGAAACATTATTGGACAGCACTCATTAGACGAAGTTTTACGAGAAAGAGAACAAATCAATGGGACACTTCAAAAGATTGTTGACACTACAACTGAACCTTGGGGAATTAAAATTGAAATGGTGGAGATGAAAGATGTTGAAATTCCAGAAGCAATGCAAAGAGCAATGGCAAGAGAAGCAGAAGCTATAAGAGAGAAGAGAGCAAGAATTGTAAAAGCTGAAGCTGAATTGGAAGCGTCAATTAAATTGACACAAGGAGCAAAAGAAATGGAAGGTAGTCCAATTGCACTTGAGTTAAGACGGATGCAAATGCTATCTGAAATTGGTATTGACAACAATACTACTACCATTGTTTTAGTTCCATCAGACTTTACAAATGCAGCAAAGAGTTTCACTGAACTTGTGAATAAAAAGTAGAATGTTGAATAAGCCATATACCATCAACAGCACCTACCGAAAAGCCTGGGTATTATATCTAAATAGTGTGATAAAAAACTCCATGCTCATACTAAATAAACATCGTCGGTTCAATTCTTCCTCCTATATTTGCCAGTAAATATCAGAATTTATAATTGTAATAGTTGAGATTTTTTGCTTCTACTATCAATTAAAAAAGTACCAACACGATTGATAAAAACCATATATATATGCTGCATTTTAATATGCTCGATGTTAGGCTTAAATGCCTGTAGCAATGCAAATACCAATAGCCTTCATCCGAGATTACCGCATTTTAAGAGCCAATTAAAAAATACAGATAGTTGTATATTCTCGATTGAAGTAAAAGACGATACTTTCCTAATTAAAGACAATATTTCATTTGCATTGCTTTATGATATAAATGAGATTGAGACTTTTGTATACAAAGAAATTAAGAATGAAAATATTAATAAAAACTGCAGGTTTCCAATTCAGTTATTGATTGATTCGATGACACCATTTTCAGCTATTGATAAATTAGTCGAAGAGCTTGAATTATTGGGATTTCAGAGATTTTCTTTGAAAACTACAAGTGGATGTTTTGAAATCACCCTCCCTTATAAAAGTGAAAATATACAGTTGAATGTTGGTGCATTATATGGAGAGCATTTTAAAATTAGAAAAGATATAATAGCGAATTGTCGCGAAAAATTAGAGCCAATTACAAAACCAAATAATGGTGGCCCTGCAACCCCACCAGAACCACCAAAATTAGTGAAGATTGGGATTGAAGAGTCTTTGTATTCCGATTTAAATAATTACGACAGCTTGAAAAGCAAAAAATACGCACTGGTAGAATTTGAAGGTTCGCAACTGAGTTTAAATGGAAAGAACCATACAGCCATTGAATTTGCAATAGAATTGGAGAAAACTTCAGTAGTAATTATTAAACCAAGTAAAACAAATACTTATGCTGATTTAGTTAAATTATTGGAACTTGTGTTTGATGCTAGATTAAAACAAGAAAAAAAATTAAGCTTTACTATTTTAAGTTTAGCCGAACAATTATATATTGAAAGGTTAAAGTAGTTCAAACAAAATTAATATATATATTAAACCTAGCAAATTAAATTTTTGACTAAATGAAAATAACACTCTTATTAAGCTTCATTATTATTTCACTGAGCAATTCCTTCGGCCAAACAGGATACATCGAGGTTCAATCAGAGCCAGGGCTCTCCGTATATTTAAACAATGTGTACAAGGGAAAAACTACTGTTGAGTTGAGTGGATATATCATTCAAAAAGTCACCCCAGGAAAAAATATAATCCGAGTAGAAAAAGATGGTTATCAATCCTACGAGGACAATATCACGGTGAAAGCAGGTGAAGTATTTGTATATGTAGTAAAACCATTAACCAAAGAAATCGTTGATATAATTGAAAAGGAGAAAGAATTCATCTCTAAAAATAAAGTTGAATCACAAAAAGGCAAACTAATTATTCAATCTTTACCTAGTAAAATTTATATCACTATACCCCAAATTGAGAATGTAAATGATTACCTAAAAGCTGGCGAATGGGAGATGCCCAATATACCTGTTGGAAAGTATGATATCACTTTTACTTTTAATGAAACTGTAATCACCAAAACCTTTGAAATAAGTAAAAATGAAACCACGAATATATTTGTAAATATGCTTAGTGGGGAATATACTTCAAAATCGCTTAATGGCTACAGCAGCCTAATGAGCGAGGGACTCGCCTTTATGAAATCAGAAAAATATACAGCCGCCATCACTAAATTTGACGCAGCTTTAGTAATCAGAAATAATGATAAGGAAGCTACCAATCAAAAAAATATAGCTTTGGACGAAATTGCTTGGGACAATGCTTTTAGTTTATATACTATCCAATCGTTTGAAACCTATTTGAAAGGAAGTGCAAACAAGAAATATTATAGTGAAGCCCATACCAATATTAAAAATAAATTGGTAAAAACAGGCGAGAAGTACGCTAATGATATGGATATAATGAATATGGAACTATTCTTAAATAAATATTTGAGCAATTACCCAACAGGGGGAGATGTGGTGAAAGTAAAACAAATTATGTGCAACGCATATTACCGAAAGGGAAACTATGATGCACAAACAAAAACGAGTTATGCCCAAAAAGAAGCAGTTACTAATTACCAAAAGGCTGAAAAATTTTGTACCAATAAACCTGATTTAGATAATAAAATTAAAGTTGCTCGTCGTTTAGCCGCCAGATATGGCAGACCTGACAGATTCTTTTATTCGTATGCCTATCATCCAACTTGTAAAATAGGTTTTTCTTTTGGGTCTACCAATAACCAAACTGTTGGAGTTTATACTACTGCAAGGTGTAATGCTACAATTTTTAATAATTCGAACTCAAATGGTACGGTAGATAGCAAAGGCAAAGTTACAGGTGGACAATTTGAAAAGTGGGGTAATGACTGGCGTTTCAAAAATGAAAAACGTACAGGTACCTTCGAGCTGCTCGCTGGTATTACTAAAAAAATAGCTCATCCCCTATCTATATATTCTGGCATCGGTTTTTCTTATAATAGTGAAGCGTGGAAAATGGCTATCTACGATAATTTGGGCGACTATTATAATACTTATTGGGTAGCATCGGAGGTATCAAATACTTATTTTGCTTTTGAGACTGGACTAATAATGGATTTAAACGGCTTTCATTTAAGAACAGGAATTGCTACAAATAACTTTCAAGATGCACGATTAACTGTGGGCATCGGGATATCTGTGCAGCGGTAGTGAAAACATTTTAAATTTCGATTTTGATAAGTATATGAATTAAGCCCTACAAACATATAATATAATTGGAGAATGCATTCTCAAGGAATCCATGAATACAAATAAAATGAATATCACACCCTCCAATTGATTTACTGAACAATGAAGGACATCGCCATCAATAAATCCACCCTCAAATTCCTGAAGGACTTAGCCGCAAACAATAACCGAGAATGGTTCAATGCACATAAAGATATATATATACAATCGCAACAAAATATGACTGATGTTGTGGATCGATTAATTTTTGAAATGAACAAACATGATGCTATTGAAAATGAATCGGGCAAAAAAAGTTTGTATAGAATATATAATGATGTACGTTTCAGTAAAGACAAATCACCTTATAATGCTCGTTTTGCCTTTAGTTTACGCAGGGCAACCACACAAAAACGTGGTGGTTATTATATTAACATCAAACCTGGAAATTCCTATATAGCTTGTGGATTTTTTTCGCCCAATCCCGAAGATTTAAAACGTATTAGATTGGATATTGAGGCAAATTATTCTGACTGGAATAAATTATTAAAATCAAAAAACATTAAAGCCAATTTTGGGAATTTAAGAGGAGATGCCGTTGCTACTACCCCAAAAGGATTCGACATCAACCACCCTGCCATTGGCCTTCTACGTTACAAACAATTTATTTTGAGGCATGACCTTACAGATAAAGAAGTAGCAGCAGAAAGTTTCATAGAAGACATGAATCGCATATTAAAATCGGTGAGGCCTTTTTTCAATTATATGAGCGATGTGCTTACTACCGATTTGAATGGGGAAAGTATCATATAACGAAACGCGATTTATATTAGTCTAAAGGGACTAATCCCCCCGTATCCCGATAATTATCGGGATTAAGCGGGGCTTTAAGAATGGAACTCGGTATTCATTTTAAAATCTAATCCGCCACAGGCGGAGAACTATTATAGTTTAGGAAATGGTATCATTTTATGCGGTTACCAATGTAGCAATAAATTACTGAGTAAAGTAAATTTTTTTTATTGTACATAAACTGATACATTTGTATACCGATAAAAAAAAGGGTTTTACCATAAAACCTTGATATATAGTTAGCAAATACGAAAAATGCAACTATTTAACCCATTTAAAAAGTAACAAATATGACAAAAGCAGAATTTCTAAGACTAACCCCAGCAACCATTCAACATAAAACCTCCGGCTATGGTGAATTGAAAATTAGTAAGGATACCAAAGAGGAAAAAATAGTTGGGTATAAGCATAAAGACACTACAACCAGTGGTGGTACAACTGGTGCTTCGTGGGCTGATGTATTTGACAAATTAAGCAAATACTTGATCAAAGAAGGCTTTATGGAGAAATAATATTTCCCATTCTACTAAAAACATCACGTGCGATGAGCCGTGGTACTCGCTACTTTGTGAATCTTGTTTACTTAAGTAAGCGGTTTTTTTTCTTGCATCAACTTAACTAAAACTACGATAACAGCAGTTGCGATTAGCAAGTGAAGGAACTTTTAATTTTTTTTTTTTCGGCCAGACTATAAAAACGAAAGCTATAGTGCTATACATTAAAAATTGAGGAGCGTTACAACCCTGTAGACTCATTTGATCGCAACTTAACCCGCTGCCATTCCATAGACCTACTCATAGTGGGTATACCTGTATAGCCAACTATCATTAGAAATTGTCCGCCAATTAACACCATATTGCATTTATATTCTTTCCCATTCATGTGGTCGTATATTATACCTCCACGATAAGTGTCTTTACTTCCAAAAGTAAAGTGTCGCATCACCGTCATACCCATCAAAGAATCAGTATGCATTGAACTGTCAGGGTTCGTTTTATCGGTATATAATGTAGCTTTGTCATGTTTTGCTTGCAGCCACACAATTTTTCCAAAGTATGCACCGTCTTCATTAGATATTTGAAGTTTGGCCGTTTTCTCTTGATTGAACCAAACCCCAATTATTGAATCACCTTTCGATTGACCTTTTGCTAAGAGTGGGAAAGCCAATATCAAACAAACTATAATGCGTATCATGCTATTTATTTAAATTTTATTTAATAAGGGAATAATATATTATATTGACATCAGGTCACCTGTAATATCAACCTAGATAATGATGGTTGTATAATAGTTAATTCTGTCAATATTTTTAGTTCTGAATGCACTTAAACTTTATCGCAAAATGTAATACTTAATTTCGGGTTTTTATAAACAATACAGCTACTGTATGAAGTATTATAATAAGATAATCAATAGTATTATGATAAGGATAATTGCACCAGTTGAAAGATAAACTCCACCATTTATTTGCTTAAGCTTTTTCTTCTTGGCTTTAATTTCACTTCTAAGGTTTCCTTTTTCTGCCGAACTCAACTTTGATTTATCCATCTGTCTTATTTCATCAAGTCTGTACAACAGGCCACGGGCTTCTGCTTCCTCAGCAACAGGGTTTGCCTCAATGGCATTTGATGCCTTTGGTGCTTGTGCATTAATTTGCATGGGGTTGAAGGTAATAAGCAGTAATACTGCTGTAATACATAAAGTAAATTTTTTCATTATAATTATTTTTTAATTGGTTAGTGGGTAATATATGTTTCGAGAAATTTTAAAATTATATCCTATATGTGCCGTCAAATTATTTCACCAAAGTGAATATCCATGCTTCATTTCCATCGAAATACTGATATTTGAAATTAGATTTATCAAGATTTATAATAGTCAAAGTTTTTGTAGATTGTCCGTTTACACCGAATCGTGTTAATTTGTCCGTTTCGTTCCACAAATAACTACCACTTCCTGCTTTGTCATCGGGTTGTCCAGAGTAAATATACACGCCATCAGACGTATACATTTCGGTATAGGAATGCTTAGTCCAATTACTAGTTTCATCCTTTGAATCTTTAATTACACTTACGACCTTCCAGGTACCCACAATTCGTTTTTCATTGCTCCTTTTGCATGATATAATTGTAAAGGCCATAAAGGCGAGGAGACAAATTATAATATTATTTTTCATTTTAATTAGTATGATAGATTAATGTGGTGCAAAGATGGGTATGTTTCAATAATCAGTATTTACATAACGATAGTTATATGTTACATCATTCACATATTGGTTCACTTTGCTGGTGCAATTTTATCTCAGCAAAGGTGCTAAAGCATCATCTTTCATCGAGTGCATCTATTTTTTGGGGTCGTATATCGGACAGTTTATTTGTTAGACTGGCCTTCTGCCTTGAATAATGCGAAGTATAATCGCAATCACTGCTATAATAAGCAGAATATGAATGATACCTCCAGCATTATAGCCTATAAATCCTATTGCCCAAAATAATATTAATATTACTGCAATTCCATAAAGTAAATTTCCCATGATTGTAATTTTTTATTGGTTTTGTTAATTTGAAATAAAATAGATTATAATAAAATAATCAAGAGTATGATAATGAGCAATAACCCACCTGATATATAAATACCACCATTTAAATCGCTGAGTTTTTTCTTAATTGTAGACAACTCACCTTTTAGGTTTTTCTTTTCTTGATGACTAAGTTTAGATTTATCCATATGTCTTATTTCATCCAATCTGTATAATAATCCTCGGGCTTCAGCTTCCTCAGCGGCTGGGTTTGCCTCAATGGCATTTGATGCCTTGGGTGCTTGTGCATTTGCATGCATGGGGTTAAATGTAATAGACAGTAATACTGTTGCAATACATAAAGTAAATTTTTTCATTTTAATTATTGTTTAAGGGTTAGAGATAATATATATACTGTAATTATATAATACGCAGCATGAAATTACTTTACTAAATTAAATAGCAAGGTTTCAGTTCCATCGAAAAACTGGCATTTCAACTTGAATAATTATAGTACAAAAATGAAGGTTATCACAATTATGAGTGTTACATTACAATATAAAAATGTTACATCATTCACACATGGTGTGATAGTGTGCGGTTCCGAAGGATTGCAAAACTTAACCGCACTTTAAGTAGGTTCCGACGAATCGGAACACCTTTCAACACTACACCCTACTTCACGTATTTCATCACTACCTCGGCACTTGGTAGTGCAAACTTACTCCATTTTTTTACTATGGTAGATTTGTTGAAGAGTATAAAACCGGGATTGGAACGTATCATGCTTTTTACTTGCGTTCCATCCAAACTAAAAAAGGGAACTTGGGCAACTTTATATAATCTTAATATGCTATCGGTCATGTTCAAATCGGATCCAGTTAAGCCAATCACTTTTATTTTGCTCGTTTTTGTAAGCTCTGCAGCGGTCTTTGCAAATCTTTCTATATAACTTGGGTCTATGTCGGCCATATCCATGGTTATCATTACCAATTTATAGCCTTCCACATCGGTAATAATGTCTGTAAATTCATTTTTATCTTTATCATAAATCTTAAAATCATGAATTTCAGCTTTAGGGTCTTCGCGTAATACAATGGGTTCGCTGCGTGCACCATCAATTACCCAGTTGCTATCGATTAAGGGCAGTTCCGATATTTTGTTAATTTTTAATTTACCTATTTCTTGTTCCAATCCTGTCAATGATTTTGAATCTTCGGGAACTAAAACTGTATATTCTTTGACCTCGCCCGTTTTTTTATTTTTATAGTGATACGTAAATGCGGACACGCCTGGTTTAGAATCTTTGGGCACTTGCGAAAGTAGAGCGATATCATTCCCTACTTTATAAGGAAGAAAATCTTTAGCAGGCAAATACATATAGGTATAGATTGGAAATGCTACTGCAACAAATCCTGCAGTAAAACTGCATATACTACTTAGGGTACTGCTAAATATAGGTTTAATATCTTTGCGACGAATAAATATAATTATAATAAGAATTGTGAGCACTATGTCTTTGCTGAAAGATTGAAAAGGCGTGAGTTTGATAAAATCGCCAAAGCAACCGCAGTCGCTAAGAGCGTTTATCATTTCAGGCTTGCCCGCATCCATCATATTTGCTAACGGCTGTGAGAACCATGCTGTAGGATGTTCTTTGGCATAGTTGGCCAAGGCTGTATAACCCGTTAGCACATCGAAAAACAAAATCATCAATAACAATAGCCATGCGTTTACTTTACCCATGAAACCTATAATAAGCCATACGCCCATCATCACTTCGGCAATACATATAATAATTGATATGCCTACAGACCAAGGTTTGAAAAAAGTCCACCCAAATATATCAAAATACTCGTCCAACTTAAAACCAAATCCATGCGGGTCGTTTGCTTTAATAAAACCAGAGAATATAAATAAACAGCCAACGATAATGCGGCAAATCCAAGTGATGGTGACTTTTTTATTCATAAATATATATAATTATTTAGATTCTTCATCCAGTTTTATTAAAGCGAATATGGCATAGTTTATCATATCCATTAGGTTCGACTCCACTCCTTCCGAAGCTTGCGTTTTGCCATCGTTATCATTTATTTGGCTTATACGTAGTAACCTTACCAACATCATATCGGTAAACGTGCTCACCCGCATATCACGCCAAGCTTCACCATAGTCACTGTTTTTGGCTTGCATCAAACTGCGGGTTTCATTCAGTGTATTATTATATAGTTTGGTCAATTCATCAATGGGCAGCTCTTTTTCATAATCATTTCCCATTTGCAATTGTATAAGAGCAATGGCACAATAATTCACGATGCCCATAAATTCCGATTCCACCCCTTCGTCTACCGCAGTGTTTCCTTTTTCCTCAATGGTTCTTATCCTTTTTGCTTTAATAAATATTTGATCGTAGATGCTTGAGGGACGGAGTATCCGCCACGAGGTACCGTAGTCCCTATTTTTGGCTGTGAAAATGCTTCTGCATTTTTCTACTATCGAATCGTATTGTGCTAATGTGTCCATGTGTAAATTTGCAGCAAATTAAATCTATAAACCCCAATAACATGTTCATCAATTGCAAAGGCCAACTAATAGACCTCACAAAACCCTGTGTGATGGGCATTATAAACACCACACCCGATTCATTTTATACTTTGAGCCGCACCCAATTAGTAGATGATGCCCTAAAATTGGCCGAACAAATGCTAAACGAAGGTGCTACATTTATTGATGTGGGCGGGCAATCGACAAGGCCAGGTGCTGAGGCGATAAACGAAGAAGAAGAGCTGCAAAGGGTAATACCTATAATAGAAGCAATTGCTGGGGCATTCCCTAAAAGTTTTATCAGTATTGATACTTATTATGCTAAAGTAGCTCATGAAGCTGTGAATGCTGGTGCTTGCATGGTGAATGATATCTCCGCAGGCGATGATGATGTGCAAATGCTTGATACGGTTTCGAAGCTGAAAGTTCCCTACATAAGCATGCACAAAAAAGGCAAACCACAAACCATGAAAGATGAGGCCAATTATACCGATGTGGCTTTGGAAGTATTCGACTATTTAGCTACCAAGCTTGTACAGCTAAGGGCCCAAGGCGTTTGCGACATTATCATTGATCCAGGTTTTGGCTTCGGTAAAACTATAGAACATAACTTTGAACTGATACACAAGCTCAAGGTTTTTAAACAATTGGAAGTTCCCTTGCTCATCGGCATCTCTCGCAAAAGTATGATTTGGAAAACCCTCGACTCCACTCCAGAAAATGCATTACACGGAACTACGACACTTAATACCCTAGCCCTATTACAAGGTGCAAATATTTTAAGAGTGCATGATGTGAAACCAGCAATGGATTGTATAAAAATGATGGGGAAGTATGGGGTGTCAGTATAACAGTTAACATGGTACTTATTAATTGTTGGTGGATAAACCTGACAGCACTTGTGAAATTAAAATGGCCTAAATTGCCAAGCGTTTTCGCAATCAACAAATATTATAACCATAAATATAAAAAATTATGTCAATTAGATTAGGAGATGAAGCTCCAAACTTTACCGCTCAAACTAGTATGGGCGAAATTAATTTCCACGAATTCCTCGGCAATAGCTGGTGCGTTTTATTTTCTCACCCTGCCGATTTTACACCTGTTTGTACCACAGAATTGGGAATGACTGCCAAATTAAAAGATGAATTTGAAAAGCGTAATGTAAAAGCTATTGCGGTGAGTGTTGATCCGCTTGAAAGCCACATCGATTGGATAAAAGACATTAACGAAACACAAAATTGCACGGTAAATTTCCCCATTATTGCCGATCCTGAGCGTGAAGTTGCCATGTTATATGATATGATTCATCCCAATGCCAGTGAAAAAACAACGGTACGTTCTTTATTTATTATTGGCCCCGACAAAAAAGTGAAATTGATGATTATTTATCCTGCATCAACAGGAAGAAATTTTGATGAAGTTTTACGCGTAATCGATTCATTGCAATTAACTGCAAACTATAGTGTTGCCACCCCTGCCAATTGGAAATATGGTGAAGATGTTATTATAATTCCTGCTGTAAAGGATGAAGATATTCCTACAAAATTCCCAAAAGGTCATACCCGTATTAAACCTTATCTGAGAACTACGCCGCAACCAAATTTATAATAGAATACAGCTTGATTTCTCTGTGATTTCTACAACTCACAATCATTGCGATTTGTGGGGAAACAAACCGATGGCAATGTCAGTCTGACCCGATAACTATGAGGACAGACTGACAGCAACAGACAGCGGCCGCATGAGGGATAGAAGCGGAAATCCTTTTTGCTTTTTTTGCAAAAAGATTGCAGCGGATAGCCCGACCCACGCTTCGTGGGGCATGCCCAAATAAAAAAGCCGCACTATGATAGTACGGCTTTTTGTTATATTGTTTCGGCTGGTGGGGACACCTAGCCGAGGGTAGGTCGTCATCATGTTAGCCGCTGAAAATGGCGTAAGCAACATTAACAATTCACTCCGCCGCGGCGGGAACCATTAATTCCCAAGTCTGCTTTTCAAATTCACATCCAATGCATCCAAAAATTCTTCGGTATATAAATAGTGTTCGCCATGGTTTACTTTGTTACCATGTATACAAACTGCTAGGTCTTTGGTCATTTTGCCACTCTCTACAGTCTCTACGCACACTTGCTCAAGTGCATGACAGAAATTAATTAACTCCGCATTATTATCCAATTTGCCGCGGAACTCAAGTCCACGTGTCCACGCGAAGATGCTTGCTATAGGATTGGTACTAGTTGGTTTGCCTGCTTGGTGATCGCGATAGTGACGTGTAACTGTACCATGAGCAGCTTCTGCTTCCATTACTTTTCCATCGGGAGTTATTAAAGTTGAAGTCATTAAACCTAATGAACCGAAACCTTGGGCAACGGTATCACTTTGCACATCGCCATCATAGTTTTTACAAGCCCATACAAAGTTACCATTCCATTTAAGTGCCGAGGCAACCATATCATCAATTAAACGATGCTCGTACACAATGCCTGCTGCAAGGAATTGTGCTTTATAGTCTTTCTGATATATCTCCTCGAAAATATCTTTGAAACGACCATCATACTTTTTAAGAATTGTATTTTTGGTTGAAAGATATAAAGGCCATTTTTTAGCCAATGCGGTATTGAAACATGAATGAGCAAAACCTATAATACTTTCGTCGGTATTATACATAGTTAATGCTACACCATCGCCTTTAAAGTTATATACTTCGTGCTCGATAACTTGTCCATCTTCGCCTTCAAATTTTACGGTTAATTTTCCTTTTCCTTTAGTTACAAAATCGGTTGCACGATACTGGTCGCCAAAAGCGTGACGGCCGATACATATAGGAGCTGTCCAGTTAGGAACTAAACGGGGAACATTATTACACAAAATGGGCTCACGAAAAACGGTACCATCTAATATATTGCGGATAGTGCCATTGGGGCTCTTCCACATTTGTTTCAATTTGAATTCTTCTACACGAGCTTCATCGGGGGTGATGGTAGCACATTTAATTCCTACACCATACTGTCTGATTGCATTAGCTGCATCGATGGTAACTTGGTCGTTGGTTTCGTCACGATATTCCATACCAAGGTCGTAGTATTTGATATCTACATCCAAATATGGGAGTATGAGTTTTTCTTTAATAAACTTCCAGATGATGCGGGTCATTTCATCGCCATCTAGCTCTACTACTGGGTTTGCAACTTTTATTTTGTTCATGGGGTATTGTTAATTTTGGTGCAAAGGTAAGTGAAGGAGCGGGATTTGGAAAGTGTAGGTTGGATGTTTGGGTTATACCAAAATTGGAATCTCTTAAAATATTTTTAAAAAGCAATAAAAATTGCATCTAAGTAAGATGGAACTTTTATAATCTAAAAAAATAAGCTTAAATTTCCATTGTAAAAATGGACAATTCATACATCGTATTTAATGAATTAGACCTCTTTCATAATTCGATTCTAATAAATATAAAGGTTTGAAACACGAATTTTAAAACTTAGAATGCTGCCCTTTTTTATTTACAGCAGTCCGCTG
>JAWXAU010000098.1 GCA_034439655.1 Bacteroidota bacterium
CACAGCCCACTTGGGTGGCCGCGGGAAGGCTCGGTGCCTTGTTGGTACAGTTGGCCACAATAATTAGCTGCATGTCGCGGCGGGTGAGACCTATGTTCATCATCTTGCCGTTGGAGTCCTTACGCCATTCTTTGAGGGTGATGGCCACAACGGACACCTGCTGCTGCATCGGCTTGAAGCAAAGGTCGCCAGTGATTGAGTCCAAGAGCCATCCCTTGCAAGTCTTGTCGTTGTATTTTTTTATCGAGGGGAAACCATCATAGTACAAGGGGTACTGGTAAGTATAAGAACCATAGTAAGAGCAAGGCGAGTTGTAACCATTAAGAGCCTGTGCCATGTGGTAAGAAATGGAATCGTAGTTGGAAGTGTCGCGGGCACCGTTGTTGTAGCAGATGCAGTTGCCCACGCAGTACATACCCACGGGGTCGTTTGTGAGTGTGGGTGAGTTGTTGCAGGGGCTGATGCATCGGTTGAATTCGGCATAGGAATAAAAATTTTCGTTTGCACAACAGGTGGTGATGGCACCGTTTCGTGCCTGCTGGGAATATTCCACACGGAACTTGCAGCAATTGGTACCAGTGAAAACAACCATTTGTTTGAATATCACTTTTTCAACACCATAGGGAAACGAACAACTTGCATCGGAACCGTTGGGATAGCCCCATGCATTGCAGTTGGTACGGTCGCACTTGGAGCATGACTTTTTGCAGACTGGTGTGATGTCGGTACATGAGACCTGTGTCATAGTGTAATTGGAGCTATAGGAACATCCAATTCCGATAACACTCATGGAAATAGGTGAAAGATTAATACCTTTACAGTCCTTGAACACACGCACGATAAAATCGAACGTGTCCTTATTGCGGCAAGTGTACTCGATATCGGCTCCCATCATATGGGTTGCCTTCGTTTCCCAACTTTGTGTAAAGCTAAGAAAAAACAACAGTAGGGGTAGAATTTTTTTCATTAACAGCTTTTTTTTAATGATTTAGAGTTCAAATTTAAGATTTTTAAGCGGGTTTGCAAAATTCTCGCTTACGACTTCACGACTCTCAAAACTAGGTTTGGGTTGCCTACTAATATCTCTGCCTATTTATTTCCTATTATGTTATTGATTATATGCAATTTAAATTATTCAACACTGATAAAATTAATCAATAGAACTATCAAATAAATCTATACACAAACATAGACAATTATAATGTGGAAACAGTTATTATATTTCTAAAATTTCATATCAAACTTATCAGCATCTTTCAAAAACGGAAAATCATTTCTGAATTGGGCTAAATAATCAAGGTTTAATTCCACTTTTTTAACTTGTTGTGTATTTGTTTTGGCCTGCCAGATATAGCTTCCGTCAGGATTTAAGACCGCACTATCTCCTGAATGGTCTATATTATTCCCATCAACTCCAATTCTATTGACTGCAGCAACAAAACATTGATTTTCGATTGCTCTACCAATGAGTAATTGTTTCCAAGCAAAACTTCGTCGGGTGGGCCAATTGGCGACGTATAATAATATATCATAACCAACATTGTTTCGTGACCATACTGGGAAACGCAAATCGTAACAGACCATGGGGCAAATTTTAAATCCTTTAATTTGGAAGGTGATACGTTCGCTGCCCGCAGTATAATTTTCGTTTTCTTTACCCAAACCAAATGAGTGCCGTTTATTATAATATTTGGAATCGCCTTGGGGAGAAATAACTATAAATCTATTATAATAATTCCCCTCATCGCTACATATAAAACTACCTGCTATATAACAATCTTTTTCTTTTGCCTTTTCATGCATCCATTTTATCGTTTTGTCATCCATAGACTCTGCTAGTGCAGGGGAATTCATGCTGAAACCTGTTTGAAACATTTCAGGCAATAAAATTAAGTCTGTTTGCTCAGTTATATTATATATGATTTGATTGAGTTTTTCAAAATTTTGTTGTTTGTTTTCCCAAACAATATCATATTGAATTAAAGTTAGATATAATTTGCTCATAAATTTGATAATTTCTCAGCAGCTTTTTCTAAAGTTTCTTCTTTTTTTGCAAAGCAAAAACGGAGTACTTTATTATCGACCCCTTTATGATAGAAAGCAGAAATGGGGATACTTGCCACGCCTGCTTCTATGGTAACTCTGTTTGCAAATTCTTTGTCGTTTTCGTTACTTATTTTATCGTATACAGCACACTGAAAATAACTACCACTGCAGGGCAATAATTTAAACTGACTTCCTTCCATCAAATTGGCAAAATAATCACGTTTTTGTTGGTAGAAAGCACCTAATTGCAAATAAGTATCCTTGTTTTTTATATATTCTGTGATGGCATATTGAGTAGGTGTATGCACACTAAAAACCATAAATTGATATGCTTTACGAATTTCTACCATCAAGTTTGCAGGTGCCAAGCAATAGCCAATCTTCCAACCTGTTGTGTGAAAAGTTTTGCCAAATGATGATATAATAACACTACGTTCGGCCAACTTGGGAAAACGCGAAACGCTTTGGTGCTCATAGCCATCAAATATTATATGTTCGTATACTTCATCACTTAATATAATTATGTCAGTGCCTTCCACCAGTTTCTGCAATTTCTGCATATCGTTACTGCTAATAACTTGTCCTGTTGGGTTATTGGGTGTATTGAGAATAATCATACGGGTATGGTGGTTGACCAGTTTTTTTAATTCGCTCCAGTCTATTTGGTAACCCGGCATTTTCATAGAAGCATATACAGGTATTCCGCCCGCCATTATTATACTGGGCACATAAGAGTCGTAACAAGGTTCTATAACTATCACTTCGTCGCCTTCATGTACCAAAGCCATAATAGTGGCATTGATTGCTAATGTTCCGCCAGGCATTATAGTGATTTCTGTATCTGGATTATAATATGCAGAATAGAGTTCTGAAGTTTTTTCAGCAATGGCTTCACGCAAGGGTATATGACCGGGCATAGGTGCATATTGATTATGTCCTTTTTTCATGGCGTCGTTTACTAGTTTTACGAGCTCGGGGTCGCAGGCGAAATCGGGGAAGCCTTGTGCCAGATTGATTGCATTGTGTTTATTGGCCAGTGCACTCATAACAGCAAAAATAGAGGTGCCAGCTTTGGGCAGTTTCGATTTTATAATATTGGGAAATTGAGGCATGTTCAGTTTTAAATTTAGTGCAAATAAAAGCCTGCGAACTTAATAGTTTGTATATAATTATCATTTGACGTAGGACAAAGTTTATATTGTACTTGGCTTCCGACCATAGGAGGGAATTGGCTATTTAAGAATTTAGTCGTCGAATCAAACAGATCCTTCGCAGTCCCGAATAAGATTCGAGATGCTGAGGATGACGTTATAGATAAATGTTATTAAACTTGTGAACAATTGGTTTATTGGCCAAAATTTTATTGCAATACCTTCGCACTAATTATGACAAAAAATATGGACAACGATAAAATAAAATCATTGCAAAGTACCATCGAACGATTGGAGAAGCAATACGGTAAAGGCATTGTAATGAAAATGAACGATGACAGAATAGAAGGTATCGAAGCACTTTCAACTGGTTCATTGGGACTTGATATTGCACTGGGCATTGGTGGTTTTCCTAAAGGCAGGGTTATAGAAATATATGGACCTGAATCATCTGGAAAAACTACACTTTCTATGCACGCCATTGCTGAAGCACAAAAAGCAGGAGGTATCGCAGCTTTTATAGATGCAGAGCATGCTTTTGATAAAACCTATGCAGAGAAGCTGGGTATAGATACTTCTGCACTCTTGATATCGCAGCCCGATGATGGTGAGCAAGCTTTAGAAATAGCGGACAACTTGATACGCTCAGGTGCAATTGATATTATAGTGATAGATAGTGTGGCTGCTTTGGTTCCGCGTGCGGAGATTGAAGGTGATATGGGTGATAGTAAAATGGGTTTACAAGCTCGTTTGATGAGTCAGGCTTTGCGTAAACTTACGGGTACTATCAATAAAACAAATTGTTGTTGCGTGTTCATAAACCAATTGCGTGAAAAAATCGGAGTAATGTTTGGCAACCCTGAAACCACTACCGGTGGTAATGCCTTGAAATTTTATGCATCGGTGCGTATAGATATTCGCCGCATAGGACAATTGAAAGACGGAAATGATATAGTGGGTAACCGCACCAAAGTGAAAGTAGCAAAAAATAAAGTGGCCCCCCCGTTCCGTGTGGTTGAGTTTGATATTATGTATGGACAGGGAATCTCTAAAGTAGGTGAGATAGTAGACCTTGGTGTTGACTATGAGATTATCAAAAAGAGTGGTTCATGGTTTAGTTATAATGATACCAAAATTGGTCAAGGCCGCGATTCTGTGAAACAAATGCTATTAGATAACCCTGAGATGAGTGAAGAGATTGAAGGTCGTATCCGAGAAAAGGCGTTTTCTTCTGGTGTAATAGCTAAATTAGAACAGGATTAAGTAGTGTTCAATTACTTATAAATTAATTTGCATTTCAGTTTGTAAAAGAGGTGCATGAAACCTTACCTTTGCACTCCCAAAAATGGGGATTGATTCCGTAGCTCAGTTGGTAGAGCATAACACTTTTAATGTTGGGGTCCTGGGTTCGAGTCCCAGCGGGATCACGAAAAATCAACGTAATAGGCTGTAAATGAATAATGTACAGCCTATTTTTTGTTCGGGGTAAACATCGGAGAAACATTTTGATAAATGCTTATGATTCCTGTGGCAAAAAATCTGAAGTTGATTTAATCATTTTATTTTTTTGGACACTTTTTGCAGGTAATAATTAAAATTGGGAGATTTTAAACGTCCGAACATAATTAGGGTCTGGTCAAAAACTCAGCTTGAATATTTCTGTGCGAAAAAGTTTAGAAAAAATATTATATATATATTTGTATAGGCACAGGGGTGCTAACCTCGTTAAATTAACGAGGTTGAGCACCAAAGTAATTGAGGCTATCCATGATTCGCTTGTAGTTTTTAGTTTAGCTTTGATGTTGTCTAAACCGTACCCTACTTTCGCTTGGCCAAATTTGCCTTCAATTGGATTTCGCTCTCCTGGACTTACTTGATTTGACAATGCCTCTTTTTTCGGACGGCCAAGAGGCTTTGCTCTTAGTTCTATATTAAGGTCTTTGAGCCGTCGCCTATTTTCCCTAGTGCAATATATTCTATCGGCCAATACTTCCGCGAGGTAATATCCCATCCTTTTTTTATATTAGACCTCTTTCATAATTGAAAATTGTAAAGTCCAGCAATCAGATTAAGTCTCAGGTTATATTTCTTTCTTCTGTTCCTATATTTTTCAGCAATAATTC
>JAWXAU010000099.1 GCA_034439655.1 Bacteroidota bacterium
ATATATATGAATAAGATTATTGTAACTATTTTTTTAGGCCTAATTGTAAACTTTTCTTTTGCAAAAAGAGTAAAGTTCGCTGTAAGTATGTTGGGACAAGATTTAAGCCCCAATGGAATACATGTAACTGGCGATTTTCAAACTTCTGCGGGCTATACAGGTGGAAATTGGCAAGCTGATGTAACAAAAATGGTAAAAGAATTGGATACCAATATATACAGTATAATCGTTGATATCCCTGCTTTCACTAAGTATGAATATAAATTTGTGAATGGAGATAAATTTTACGAAGTAGAATTTGTTCCTGTTGAATCGAGAGTAGGCTATAATTTCAATGACAATCGTTGGTTATTTGTGGACTCACTAGCCAATGATACTACTTTTGTTGGTGCAATTTTGTTTGCAGGGAATGCACCCGCAGGGCTTAATTTAGTACGTTACATGGTCGACATGCAAACAGTTGCAACGATTGCTTTAAATGGCGTTCACTTGGCAGGAAATTTTCAGTCATGGAGTCCAAACAATATTCGTTTATATAGTTTTGGAGATAGTATATATGAGATTATTTCTTATGTGAATATAGGAGATTATGAATTTAAATATTATAATGGAAATACTTTGGCAAATTCTGAAATTGTTCCCCAAAGTTGTGCTGTAAATTCAAATCGGGAAATTCATGTGAGCAAAGACACCGTGCTTAGTGCAGTGTGTTTTTCAAAGTGTAGCAGTTGTTATAATACAGGTTTTGAAACGGTGATGTCCATGATTAACTATACTGTTTATCCAAATCCAAGTAGCGGTTTTATTACCGTAAATTTTCATGATAATATTATCTATCACCATATCACTTTAACAGATGTTACAGGAAAAGAAATTGGCAACTATGATATATACAATGACACTAATTTCAAAATTGAAAAACAGGCTTTGAGCAAAGGCATCTATTTCGTGAATGTCTTTACTGGAAATGGTCTTCGCTCATCTCAAAAACTTGTTGTTAATTAGTATGCTTAGAGAGTTTTATAAATTGGCCTTACTATTTTTAGTGCAATTCCCCGTTGTAAATGCATTTTCCCAAACCACATTTTATGATATAAATACCATTCAAAAAATTGAAGTAGTATTTACGCAAACCAATTGGGATTATCAAATGGATACCTCGAAATTAGGAGCAGAGGGGTATATCATGGCCCAGTCTGTTACAGTAAATGGGGTGAAATTCGACAGTGTGGGCGTAAAATATAAAGGGAGCAGTTCTTATGATTCTTCTTATATAAAGAATCCTTTCCATTTTGCTTTAGATAAATACAAAGACCAATCATACCAAGGTTTTACAGATATAAAATTATCCAACGATTATGCCGATCCTTCCATGATTCGTGAAGCATTGTCGTATCAGATTTTAAAGAATTATATGGTTTGTCCTAGAGCAAATTTTGCTCAATTATATATCAATGGAAACTACATGGGCTTGTTCACCAACGATGAAGATATTAATAAGAAATTTTGTACTGAACATTTTTACGTAGCTAAAAATACGTTCATCAAATGCAATCCATTAAGCAACCCAGGACCCACTGTGAAAAGCAATTTGAAATATATAAATGCAGATAGCTCAGCTTATAATAATTTCTATGAGGTGAAATCGAAAAATGGTTGGAATGAGCTTGTAGCTTTATGCGATACTATCACCAATCACCCTGCAAAAATTGATGCTATGATGGATATGGACCGTGCAATTTGGATGCTTGCTTTTAATAATGTATTAATTAATTTGGATAGTTATACAGGAGCATTTGCCCAAAATTATTATTTATATAAAGATAAAACCAATCGCTTTAATCCCATTATTTGGGATATGAATATGTCGTTTGGTGGATTTCCATTTGTGGGAAGTTCTAATAGCAGCATGGGCAGTTTAACGGTGGCCAATATGCAACAGTTGCCTATTAATATTCATGCTTCAGACCCTTACTGGCCGCTTATCAATTTGGTGTTGAACAACACATCTTATAAGAAAATATATATGGCTCATATACGTACCATTGCCGGACAAATGTTTGCTAATGGCAGTTATGAAACTATTGCTACTTCAATGCAAAATTTAATTGATACTGCGGTGAAAGCAGACAATAATAAATTCTATTCTTATACGCAGTTTCAAAATGCGATGACTGCTAACAATACATTCGGAAGTTATACGGTGCCCGGAATTAAAACCTTGATGGATGCACGCATCACCTATCTGAAATCCACTACAGATTTTCAGTATGCTCCACCAGTGATAAGTGCCGTTTTAGCAACATCTGCCACCTTATATTCGTCGGTTCATATCTCAGCCAATATCACAAATGCCAGTATCGTTTACCTAGCTTTTCGTTTTGATTCTTCACAAAAATTTATCAAAATACCCATGTACGATGATGGTTCTCATAACGATGGTGCGGCAGGCGACAATATATACGGAGAAGCTTTTACCATGTTGGCATCCTTTGCACAATATTATATTTATGCTGAAAATTCGAACGCGGGAATATTCTCCCCTGAACGTGCCGAGCATGAATTTCATTTGCTCAGTATATCATCGAATATAACAACGGCAAACGAAACTATAAGTAGTTTTGAAATATATCCCAATCCCGCAAACGAATTAATTGTTTTAAACTTTGAGCAATCTAGTAAGAACTCCCAATTATATATATATAACGCTACTGGCCAAATTATTTTAACAGAAACAATAAAGCCTAATCTATATATCAATACTACTGATTTTGCGAATGGGATTTATTTTGTAAAAGCGGCGAATGGGAAAGTGAAAAAGTTTGTGGTGCAGCATTGAGTATGAAGTGGCAAGTGGGAATTGAGAAGTGGGAAGTTTTGTTTGTGTTAGCACTTCAGCTTCTGACTACTAACTTTAAACTTCTAGCTCCTAACTTCTAGCTTCAAACTTCTAGCTTCAAACTTCTAGCTTCAAACTTCAAACTCCTAACTTCTAGCTTCTAGCTACCTTTTAACTTTCCCCATTTACCTTCGTTCACCTTTCCAACATGTAACTTCAAAATAACAAAAATTATGATGTTCAAAAATCGACCCCTTAAAAATCTGTTGACCATTGGTATGATATTAATTGGTGGCAGTGTAATTTACTTTTCGTTTGCCAATAAAGTAATGATGCAGAACTTTAGCATCAATATTAAGAATGGCGATGACATGATTAATCTGCCGGGAGTGCGGATAGAACTTTCAAACTCGGTTAATAATTATTCATTGCTAACAAACGCTTCTGGATACTATTCCTCATGGATTGCTCCTGGAAAGTACCGCATTAAAATTAGTAAAACAGGATTTATTGAAACAACTGATTCTATCACCCTTATATACAAATTGATGTTGGAAGTAAAAATGTACCCTAAACTGAAAGCTACTATTATCAATACGCTAACCCGTGTAAAAAAAGATAGTGCTAGTATAATATTAATTGAAGACAGTATGGACAAAATGATTGAACCGACAATTTCAAGAGATAGGCTAAAATATGATAAATCAAGATCATTAGGCTATAAAGATGAGTCAGATTATTCTGTGCCAGCAACTACATACGACAAGGTTGCTCCTCCTACTCCTGGGGGTGCCAAATATTATAAAACCACCTCAACGTCTTCGAGAACTGATATGCCTGCAAAACGGAAAATATCAGAATCGGCTGTAATGAAAAGTGTTGATGTAGATTTTGACATTACTTATGATGATAATAAAATTGTAAAAGCAGGCCTACTCACTGCCGGCGAAGTAAACGACTTTAGCAAATGGAATATGTGGAATGATATAGCCGAAGGTGATTTGAAAATACATAGCAGTGTTTGGAAAATGCAACCAAAATTTAGATATACGGTGCAGGTAACAAATAGTAATAGTTTTCCAGTAATTAATGCCACAGTAAAACTTATTGATAAAAAGGGAAATATTATATGGACTGCAATGAGCGACCAAACGGGTAAGGCAGAATTATGGGCTGAATTATATAATGCTCAACAATCGCAAAACGCGAGTTATGATGCGAGTATTATTATACAAGATAAAGTTATCAAAATAAATAATTTAAAACCTTTCAAACAAGGAATTAATTTTATAAAAGTAACAGAAGGATGTAGTAAAGCAGATACGGTTGATATTGCCTGGGTGGTTGATGCCACAGGGAGTATGGGCGATGAGATAGCTTTTTTGAAAACGGAATTAAATGATGTGATGCTAAAGGCCAAAGAAAAACATCCTGATTTGAATTTTCGTTTGGGTTCTGTTTTTTATCGTGATTTTGGTGATGCATATTTAACCCAAACCAGTCAGTTGAGTTCTGATATCAATCAAACGGTAAACTTTATCAAAAACCAAAATGCAGGCGGCGGTGGCGATTTTCCAGAGGCGGTTGATACAGCATTGAGTACAGCCATGAATAAATTAAACTGGAGCAAAAATGCAAGAACGAAATTACTATTTTTAGTTTTGGATGCACCTCCACATACAAATCCAGCCGATATAGATCGTGTGAAAAAAGCAATAGAAAAAGCGGCAAAATTGGGTATACACATCATACCTGTGGCATCGAGTGGGGTTGATAAAAGTACAGAATATTTGATGCGTTGTTTGGCGTTGACTACCAATGGTACTTATGTATTCCTAACGGATGACAGCGGTATAGGAGGATCGCATATAAAACCCACTACCGATGAATATAAAGTAGAAACTTTGAATGGTTTGTTATTGCGTTTGATAGATCAATATACTTTAATGGTAAGTTGTACGAAACAATTGCCCGATACTTTCAAACAAATACTAAAAGATACCATGCAAGTGGTAAATCGTTTTAATATAAAAGATACTGCAAAATTTGACAGCACACAACTTACGCAAACCAAGAAAGATAGTATTGTAGAACCGCATCTCAAATTTGCCAATTGGAAATATTATCCAAATCCAACCACTGGCCCCTTAACCGTTGAAATTGAGGGTCAAATAAACGAATTATTTTTAACAGATTTTGGAGGTAAAATATTGATGCGTTTCCAACCGGGTAATGAAAGAATATTTAATATAAATTTGGAACAATATCCATCGGGAGTATATTTATTACGTTATTATTATGGTGATAAGCTACTGGATGGAAAAGTTGTTGTGATGCATTGATGCTATTTTTCACCTTTTGGAAAGTTTCAAACTTTCCAAAAGGTGAAAATAATATCAAAAATATGATTAACTTTGGCGTTCGTTTTCCACCATGCCTCAGACCCAAAAACTTTCTGAACTAGTCAATGAAATTGATGCAACCCTAAGAAATAGGTTTGATGGCAGAACTTTTTGGATAAAGGCTGAGATAACTGATGTGAAAAAATATATAGATAAACGTTGGTGCTTTTTAAAGTTTATCGAGAAAAGTGGAAGTGCAATTACCACAGAAATTAAAGCAGTGTTTTGGGCGAACTCTTATATACATATACAAAATTTTGAAAAAGAAACACAACAAACATTTGCTAGCGGATTAGAAATTACCTGCAACGTAAGAGTCCGATTCCATAAGCGTTTTGGGCTCGATTTGGAAGTTTTGGAAATTGATTTTGCGTATGCTATCGGTAAATTAGAGCTCGAAAGAAAGCAGATACTAGAGAGATTATTAAAGGAAAATCCCAGTATTAAACTTTTAGAAAGCGGAAATTATAGTACGAATAATAATCGGGCAATATTACCCACGGTTATTCAAACTATAGCTTTAATTACGGCTCCAAACTCTGATGGGCAAAGGGACTTCAATAAAGTAATAGAAAAAAATAAATATGGATATGCGTTTGTAGCTCATTCATTTTTAACCCAAGTGCAAGGTGATAATGCCAGTCAATTAATTATAGAACAATTGAAATTAATTGAAGCAAGTAAAACCAAATTTGATATCATAGTTATCGTACGAGGTGGTGGTTCCGATATAGATTTTAAATCGTTCAACGATTATGAACTTGCAAAATGTATAGCATTATTCCCTGTTCCCATCCTTACTGGCATAGGCCACGACCGTAATACCAGTATCGCTGATTTGATGGCCCGCCAACATAAAACACCTACCGAAGTAGCAAGTTTTATATTGGATACCAATTATAATTTTGAATATAATATATTGTTATTAAAACAAAAACTATCACAGCGAATAAAAGAATTGATTGAAGGTGCTAAAGACGATTTGAAACATTATAAGCAACGGGTAAAAAATTTGAACCCAACCACAATTCTTAAAAAAGGATTTGCTATTATATATAGTGATGATAAGATTGTAATAGATCCAAAAAATATAAAAAACAATGCAGAGGTGAAAACACTGTTGCAAAATGAAATGATATATAGTAAGGTAAGCAAAATAGAAAAAAATGAAAAACTTGACTTATAAGAAAGCGTTCTCCGATCTCGAGAAATTGGTAGACCAAATCGAAGATGACGAAATCCAGCTAGACACACTTGCTGATAAAGTAAAGCAAGCCAATGAGCTTATTAAGTTTTGTGAAACTAATTTACGTAGTATTGAAAAGGATGTGGAAGTAGCGATGGGAGAGGGGAAGAAGGGTAGGAAGAAAGGTTGAGATTTACCTTGTTAGCAGTGTAGAACCATGTTAGTGCTTGTACCTATAATCAAATTATGTGCTGTAGATGCGATTATCCCGAAACTCAATATATAATAGTCCAAAAAAAGAGGACTAATCCCCCCGAATGCTTTCGGGATGTAGTTCGGCAGTACCATTCTACAAACCAATTCGCAACAGGCGGAGAACTATTATAGTTTAAGAAATGATATTATTTCATTAACGCATCCTTAACTTAAGGAACTTCGGTCAACAGTTTCAACTAAAAATTTAATAAGAAAAAGCTTAATTCAATTTCTTCACTGCCGCCACTTTTTTATCATCTTCTAGTTTCAAACTTTTCTGCCATTCTTCAATATAGGCCGATTCAAAGTCGGAGAATTGTGTTTGGTTTAGCGTATAAGCATATATATAATACTGAGGCGATGCCCCCGCACTAATTTTTTTGTCTCTTCTCACATAAGATACCGCTACTTTTTTACTGGCTTCGGCTTTGGTGATATTGGAAGTGGTTAAGAAAAAAGTGATTTGTTCGGCGATACTACAACTCGATAAAAAATAGTTAAAATGGTCTATCAAATATTGAGGTTCTTTTTTCATAGGGAGCTCAAATTGTAAATCAGAATTCGGATCTATCAATATAATAGAAGGCAATTTATATACATTATACTTCTTTGCTATACTATTGCCATTACTGCTCGATATTTCTGCATCTAAACAATTATATTGGTTCTTCAAAACATTCACTATTTCGACACTAGACATAATTTCACGGGTGAATTTTTTACTGTCGTAGCAATGCGAGGAATGCACATATACCAATAAAGGACGGTGTTCTTTCTTAGCAAATTCTAGTGCAGAGTTTATATCGTGATGTGTAAAGCATTTGGGCAGTGCAGATTTTGCACTGTAAACTACAGTAGTTATAGACAAAAATAATAGTATATTTTTCATTATAGTTTCCAGTTAGGGTATGCAATGATAGCTTAGGTAGCAATTTAATTTCAACATTATTTTTATGATATTAACAGTTTATGAACATATATTTTAAAATCTATATTATTCTTAGAAATGTATGCTATCAACTACTTTTCCATACTGTGTATTATACTGTACAGGTTTAGGTATTTGTACTGAATAATCTTTTTAAGTCCCTAAATTTATTTTATTCCTGTAGTTTTGAACCAAGATTGAACGCAGAAAAACATACAGCTATTGTTAAACAAATAGCCCAAGAACTTGGGTTTTCGTTTTGTGGAGTTTCCATTGCAGGTTTTTTGGAACATGAAGCACCGCGATTGGAAACTTGGCTCACCCAGAATTTGAACGGGGAAATGAGCTATATGGCCAATTATTTTGATATGCGTGTCGACCCGACCATATTAGTGCCTGGGGCAAAATCGGTAGTTTCATTATTATATAACTATTATCCAAAAGATAAAAATATATATAATACAGGGGAGGTGAAAATAGCAAAATATGCCTGGGGAGAAGACTATCATAAAGTAGTAAAGAGCAAACTAAAAACAATGCTCAAAATGCTAAAAGAACAAATCGGAGACATTGAAGGGCGGGCTTTTGTAGATAGTGCTCCCATACTCGAAAGAGCTTGGGCCACAAAAAGCGGTTTGGGCTGGATAGGCAAAAATTCGATGCTCATCAATAAAAATTTAGGATCCTATTTTTTTATCGCTGAACTTATTATAGATTTAGAATTAGTTCCCGATAAAGCTCCCGTAAAAGATTATTGCGGAACCTGTACAGCCTGTATTGATGCCTGTCCTACGGATGCTATAGTATCACCACAAATTGTGGATGGTTCTAAATGTATATCATACTTTACCATTGAACTGAAAGATGAAATACCTAAGGAGTATCGTAGTAAAATGGATAACTGGGTTTTTGGTTGCGATATATGTCAAGACGTTTGCCCGTGGAATAAATTTTCAAAACCAAATAACGAACCCAGATTTGAACCCAATAAAGAGTTATTAAATATGAACGCTAAAGAATGGCTGGAAATTACGGATGAAGTTTTTGAAATAATGGCTAAAAAATCACCTATGATGCGGGCGAAGTTGAAGGGGATGAAGCGGAATGTTAGGAATACGAAGGAATAAGGAGTTTATGCCAATATTGCTAATTGGAATTATAATAATAGTAGTGAGGAGCTGTCACGTGCTGCTTTATGGGCTAAGCTACCGAATGGCCTTACTCCTTACTTCTATTTCCTTAGCAATAGCGTCCAAATCCTGATATATCATACATTTAAAATGCTTTTTGGGGCATGTATCTCTTCCTAGTTTTGAGCAGGGTCTGCATGATAATCCTTTTACTTCGGCGTTGTATTGTTTCACACTTTCATTCCCGTAATAAGGTGTCATTCCCATTTGGGGTGTAGTATTTCCCCAAATAGAAACCAGAGGTTTATTTAACGCAGCAGCAATATGCATCAACCCCGTATCATTGCTCACTACCACGGTTGATTTATCCATCAATAGGGCAGATTGATTTAAAGTGAGAACCCCTACATTATTATATATTTTTTTATATAATTTTTGCTCTACCCATTTGGCATCATCCATTTCTTTTGGACCACCTAAAAGTACAACAGGAAATCCAATTTTTTCAATGAGATCAACGAGTTTTGAATTGGGTAAACGTTTGGTGAAATGTGTGCCACCCATTACAATGCAACAATAGGGTGTATCAGGCACCATAGAGCCTGGTATATGTGGAGTATCATAATAATAATCCAGTCCTTTTCCATCGTCGTGAACGCCCAAAGGTTTTAAAGTCTGTATACATCGCAATGCGAAATGGGGAATTTGTATTTGTTTCATTTTAAAATTCACCATCAACCATTTTTGGAAATTATGCTTGCGAACTTTGTAGCTAGGCTTTTTTAATTTCATTGTCAACCTACGGCTGCGAAAATTGTTTTGTAAATCGATGACATAATCAAATTGTAATACTTTAAGTAAGGTGACGGTATCAATAAAACTCTCACCATATATATGTATACCGCCAATGTTGGGATTTGCACTTAGCACCTCTTTATACTGAGGTTTCACCAATAAATGAATTTCGCAGCTTGGAAATTGTTCCTTCAAACACCTAATGGCAGCAGTGATGAGAACCAAATCGCCAATGGAACTAAATCGTATGATGAGTATTTTTAACAAACTTTTTGACTATAAGGTTTTATGTCGGTATTGAATAACATATCTATGATACTTAGCCCCGTAACAAAACCAAATTTGGGTGCAAATACTTGCTGATATTTTTGTTGCGTAGCGGCCATCGCTATAAGTTCTTTGCGTTCCTCTTGTTTTTGTTGAGCTGGGTTTATGAAGGTATTTATTGATAATTCGATTGCTATCTGATCTATTTGCGATTGGGTGGGTTTTAGTTTATATATATTGAAAAGCATATCACTACTTGCAAGGTTCAAATCTATTAAAAAATTATAATTGTTAAGCAATATATTTTCAATTTTGTCTTTATAATAATAGTAAAAGGGGCTACTGCCATAAGCCGATGCAAGTGCTCTAATATGCTGTTTGACCCAATTAGTTTGGTAACTTATCTTTACGTCTCTGTATAATTGTTTGCTATTTGCTTTTTGTACCGGAATCACCAAATCCAAAGAGCCATTGGCATCCAAAATTGTACAGCGGTTGCGAATAGTTTGTTTGATATATAATCCATCGACCACCCAGTTGATATTTTCACAGTGGGTCATAGCGGCGAAAAGCTGCACTGGCGGCAGATAAGTGGGGTAGAATTGGCAAGGAGCTATTTCGGCTGTCAAATTATATTTGCTATGGAGTGGATTTATCCTTACTTTTGCGGCAAAATTAGGCCAAGTTTTGCTTATTGATTAGCAGTGCCAAAATAAACCAATTATTATAATGAAATTAGCCGCATACCGATTTACCCTTCCCGAAAAACTAATAGCAAGCTACCCTACTCCTAACAGAGACGATGCTCGTATGATGGTGGTTGATAGAACCAAAAAAACCATCAAACATAAAATGTTCAAAGACCTTCTTGGGTATTTCAAAGAAGGCGACGTAATGGTGTTCAACAATACCAAAGTGTTCAATGCCCGCATGTACGGTAGCAAAGAAAAAACAGGTGCTAAGATTGAAGTGTTCTTGCTTCGTGAGCTCAACAAAGAAATGCGTTTGTGGGATGTATTGGTAGACCCTGCCCGTAAAATAAGAGTAGGCAATAAACTATATTTTGGCGATGATGATTTACTGGTAGCCGAAGTAGTTGACAATACAACTTCACGTGGTCGTACCATTCGTTTTTTGTTTGATGGTAATGATGAACAACTTTGGAAAACAATTCAAACTTTGGGCGAACCTCCAGTTCCAAAATATATAAACCGCCCAGTAGAAGATTTGGATTCTGAACGTTTCCAAACAATTTTTGCAAAGCACACAGGTGCTGTAGCTGCCCCAAGTGCAGGTCTACATTTTAGTAGACAAACCTTGATGCGTATGGAGATAAAAGGTATAAAAACTGCTGAACTTACTTTGCATGCCAGCCTTGGTTCTTTTAAAGCCGTGGAAGTAGAAGATTTGACCAAACATAAAATGGATTCTGAAAGTTTGCATATCGAACAGGAATGCTGCGATATAGTGAACAATGCTACCATCAATAAAAAGAAAATTTGTGCCATTGGTGCTACTACTTTGCGTGGTTTAGAGACTTCGGTTTCCTCTACCAAAACATTGAACCCTTTTGATGGTTGGACCGATAAATTTATTTATCCTCCTTACCAATTCAAAATATGTTCGAGCATGCTCACCAATTTCCACCATCCTGAATCTACCTTGTTGATGCTAACCTCCGCATTATTGGGATACGATTTCACCTTTGAATGTTATAATGAAGCAATGAAAGAAGAGTACAGGTTTCTCGCTTACGGCGATGCCATGCTAATCATATAATTACTGTGAAACGGTTTGCAATAATCGTTGCGGGTGGCTCAGGCCAAAGGATGGGTGGCGATTTGCCCAAACAGTTTATGCTTTTAAACGGCAAGCCCATTTTATTTCATACGTTATCAGCTTTTCAAAAGGCCATTCCCGATATTAATTTGATTTTGGTACTGCCCCAAAACGAAATTGAGACATGGACTCAGCTCTGCAAAAGTTATCAAATGGTATTTTCAACACAAATTGTGGCGGGCGGAAATACCCGATTCCAATCTGTGGATAACGGATTGAAATTAGTACCAAATGAAGAAGGTGTTTTGATTGCAATACACGATGGCGTGCGGCCTTTGGTAAGTGCGACATTAATTCAAAAGTGTTTTTCAGCAGTTACTTTAGATATCGGAGTAGTGCCTATTACCAAGCTTAAGGAAAGCATCGTTAACGCAAATAATTTGCAAATGGTTGACAGGGAAAATTTAAGGTCGGTGCAAACTCCCCAAATATTTCCTGCAAAAAAATTGAAAGATGCTTACGAATTTTGTAGCATACTCGACCCTTTAGGAAATGGGTTTACCGACGACAGCAGTGTGTTTTCAAAATCGGGCTATAAAATCAATAGTGTAGCGGGCGAGTATAGCAATATAAAAATAACAACAGCCGACGATATAATTATAGCAAGTGCTTTATTAGATTCAATTCAATAATATTTTATGGAACAACCTATTAAACTAGATTTATTATTTTTTGCTGCACATCCCGATGATGTGGAGATTGCCTGCTCGGGTACGCTCATCAAACATCTTAAAATGGGATACAAAGCGGGTATTATAGATCTGACACGTGGAGAGTTAGGAACCCGCGGCAGTGCCGATATTCGTGACAAGGAAGCAGCAGCTTCGTCAAAAATATTGGGATTAACCGTCCGTGAAAATTTAGACTTGGGCGATGGTATATTTGAAAACAACCATGAGACCCGATTAAAAGTGATAGAAGTAATTCGCAAATACAGACCTGCGGTTATTTTTATGAATGCACCCAGCGATCGTCATCCCGACCATGGGCGAGCAGGACAGTTAGAATCGGAAGCGTATTTTTATTGTGGCTTACCCAAGATTGTGACTCAGTATCCCGCATGGAGACCAAAAGCGGCCTACCATTATGTGCAAGATGTACGATTACAACCCGATTTTTTGGTAGATATTACAGCAGAGATGGACCAAAAGTTTGAAGCATTAATGTGTTATAGTAGTCAATTTCATGATCCTAATTCCGACGAGCCACAAACCTCGATCTCAACCCCTCAGTTTCTCAATTTTCTTAAAGCCCGCTTTGCCGATTTTGGTAGACCAATAGGGGCAGCCTATGCCGAAGGATTTATTTGCCATAGAACACCTGGGGTGAAGGATGTGATGAAGGATTTGGTGTAGGAAATTTACCTCACCATGGCGAGTATGATGTACGATGTATGATGTGCGAGGTATGAATTAGGATTGCTACCTGTGGTTTTTTTAAGAGATTGCAAATTAGATTCATAAGTGATGCCGCCAGAAAAACCTGTTCTACTTTTTAAGTAGTAATCCTAGCGATAGTTATAAAAAGATGCAAAGCGAATAGAATTATGGTTAGTTTTTTCATTTATACCGAAACTCAATATATAATAGTCCAAAAGAAAGCTTTCGGGATGTAGTTCGCTAGTACCATTCTACAAACCTAAAATAGTCCAAAGACTATTTTAGGTTAAGAATTGGTATAACATTCTAAAAACTAATTCGCCACAGGCGGAGAACTATTAAAGTTTAAGAGTTGGTATTATATAAATAATTAGACTACCATCAATGCAATGCCCAATGGGAATATGTTGCATTATCCACTTACAGAGCATTCCTATTCCTTATAATAAGTATTTATATATTACTGTGGCAAAATATGGACGATTGCCTTTAAAAGACTGGTTTAGTGATAACCATGATGTGCAAAAGGGGCAAACAAATGTTTATACTTGGTTTTTTTACTTTTCACTTTTCTTACCCCAATCCTCTTAACTTTGCACCCGTTTAGTAAAGCATGCCAACAACAAGAAACCTCTTTATATTATTATCGGCTCTCACTATGGTCTCTTGTGGTAGCGATACGCCCTTTAGCAAGCCAGTTATAAAGGCAGATAGCACCCAAAAAGTAATTAACAAAGTTGAGGAGGAAGAAATTCCTGTTGTTAAAACCATTCCTGATGTGTATGCCAATCAAATTGCTCGATACATGGCAGGCTTATCGCAAGAGGGCGAAAATGAACTGAAAAATTTGGAGGGCATTGCCAAGTGGCAAACCTATAGCAAAAAGTTTGATACCCTATGGCGAAAATTGGAAAATAGCCGATTGAACAAAGAACGCAAATGGGCACAAACAGAAACATCGAATGCTGATGCCGAAACCAAATTTTTGTTCTACCCTTTTAGTGGTGCCGATTTTATGCACGGTTATACATTTTTCCCTAATGCCAGAAAAATGGTATTGATAGGATTGGAACCTCCGGGTAGTTTGCCTGAATTCGTTAATTTGAAACAAGACAGTGGCAAGGTTTATTTTTCATCTATTCAAAAATCATTGTTCTCGGTGATGCAATGGAGTTTCTTCCGCACCAATTCTATGGCGAAAGATTTGAAAACAAGAGAACTGGATGGCACGCTTCCACTAATCATGATATTTATGGCACGCACCGGAAATACGGTATTGAAAGCTCAGCCTATATATATAGATAGTAATGGTAAAGAAACTTTCAAAAGCTTCCCAAGTAAGAACCATAGAGGTGTGAAAGTGATATATAAATCGGTGGGCAGCGACCAGGAAAAAGAATTGTGTTATTATAAGGCCGATATAGCCGATGGCGGTTTAGAAGCCGATCGTGGCTTTTATAAACTATTACAGAGTTTCAATTTTCAAAGTACCTATCTTAAATCGGCATCGTACCTTATGCACAATAACTATTTCTCCAGGGTACGTTCTATTATATTAGAAAAATCGAAATATGTATTGCAGGATGATTCAGGAATACCGTTTAAATTTTTCAAAGCAGAAAAGTGGAATACGGTTTTATATGGAACCTATGATAAACCAATTAACCTCTTCTCCAATCGTTTTCAAAAAGACTTTAAAGAAGCTTATGGTGATAGTACCAAAGTTAAATCACTTCCCTTTGGAATAGGCTACGACTGGATGGAGAACACCAGTAATTTAATGTTGGCAACAAAGAAATAATTCCCATGAACAAATTATATATACTATCTTTTATTATCATGATTGCCGCATGCAATGGCAATAAACCAGTAGGGACTGACATAGTGAACAACCCAAAAACTGCCAGTGGAAAAAAGGGAACAGGCAAAGGCCCGATGCTGACATTTGATAAAATAACTCAAGATTTTGGTACTATTAAGAGTAACGGTTCGCACCCCGAACTTATTTTCAATTTCACCAATACGGGCGATGAACCTTTGGTTATCACCAATGTGCAAGCAGGCTGCAGTTGTACCACACCTGAGTGGCCTCGTGACCCCATTGCACCTGGAAAAGAATCATATATTAAAGCAGTGTTTGACCCCACAGGTAAAGGCACAAAGGATGGAATGCCACCCGTTGTGAAAACAATTTCTGTGCAATCGAATAGTAGCAAAGAACCTTTACAAACGCTTACCCTTACAGGGAAAGTAATTGAAGTAATTAACTAATAAATTCAACAAAAAAAATGATATATAATTTAATTCTAACAGAACTCCAAGATGGAGGTACCTCAAACATTCTATTTTTTGTAGCCATGTTTGCGGTCATTTATTTCTTTATGATTTATCCCCAAATGAAGAAACAGAAAAAGACAAAAAAGTTCAGAGAGGAAATTGCTGAAGGCACACAGATAGTAACCATTGGTGGACTTCATGCTAGAATTAGCAAAATGCATGATGATGGAACTATGATAGTAGATTGCGAAGGCACGAAATTACGTGTTGACCGTTCTGCAATTTCTATGGAAGCCACAGAAGCATTGAACAAAGTAGACAAGGAGAAAAAATAATCTTGTTATCTTTTTTACATAAACGTCTTTATATTATTATAATATTGGCGGCATTACCCACATGGGGTTTTGCTCAAACCACCACGCCTGTGGTTCCGCCTGATAGTATGATAATACAAGATAGTTTGGACGATGGCGATATAGAAGATGCAGTCGACTCCGTGTTTCACTATGAATTAATTCGACCTGCGGGTTTCCGATTCGATACCCTATTAATCCCCAGCAAACATTTATATAATACTTGGGATACTAATTTTATAGACCCCTACAGAGAAAATATGGTACTCCCTTTTGACTCTGTTAGCTTGGTTATATGCGATAGTTCAGGAGGATGTTCCTTTGTGCAACCCTGTACCAATGCCTCTACTTCAGGTTTTGGTTATAGGCGATGGGGGTGGGGCTATAAGTTCCACTATGGGATAGATTTCGGCCTCAAAACGGGTGATCCTGTATATGCAGCATTCGATGGAGTGGTGAGGGTTTCACAGTATAATCCTGGCGGTTATGGTTATATGGTTATCATCAGACATTATAATGGTTTCGAAACATTATATGGCCATTTCTCCAAGTTGTTAGTTTATACAGGGCAATCGATAAGAGCCGGCGATATAGTGGGTTTAGGAGGCAGCACAGGGCATAGTACCGGCAGTCATTTGCATTTCGAAATTCGCTATAAAGGAAAACCTATTGACCCCACAAAGTTTATTGATTTTAATACACATGCTGTTTTAAAAGATACTGTAATAGTTTGCTCCACTAATTTCGACCATCTGCGACCCACGCCACAACAAATTTATTGGCAGAACTATTATAAGAACCTTCATACCAAGAAAGGAAGATTATATCATACTGTTCGCAGGCATGATAATGTATATAGTATCGCTACCCGATATCATACAACTGTTAGAAGATTGTGTCAGATGAATGGCTTAAGCAGTAGAACAAAGTTGAAGGCAGGGAGAAGGTTGAGGGTTAGGTAGAGGTTGTGGTTCGGTCCGCCAGTGCAGATGGGGGCTGACGTAGTTTGATGCCTTAGCCCGCAAGTATTGGTATTGATTCAAAGTTGTTGAAAATAATCTTATTAACTTTATAAGTAGTCAAGAAATAAGCGGCGTGATGGTGGATGGTGATTCCGATGCTTCAGAACACAGAACCATAGGCTTCCAGGATAGCTATTATATTCTGACTATATTTTTGCCTCTTTTTATTATTTCGATGAGCTACATGCGATCATGAAATAAAAGGAGTTGCTTTGGGTTTATCCTGAAAAGGGAGAAAGCGTAATTGGATTATTTTATAATGAGTATTGGTATTGCTTTATTTACATTAAATTTGCAAGAAAAACATCATGAAAGGAATAAGTTATACCAATTCATAAACTATAATAGTTCTCCGCCTGTGGCGAATTGGTTTGTAGAATGGTAATGCCGAACTACATCCCGAAAGCCCCGCAGCGGGGGGATTAGTCCCTTTCTTTTGGACTATTATATATTGAGTTTTGGTATTATTTAACTTACGAAAAGAATAATAAGAAAGGTCTTGTCATTGATTTGAAAACGAGTAAAAGGAATGAGGAAGAAGTTCATGAATTTATTGATGTGTTAGTGGCTGAGAGTAGAAAAGGGTATGGTACAATAAGTTGAGAAAAAGCTAAAGAGCAATTGAATATTAAATAAAAATAATTGAATTGTGAAGTATAAAAATTGGGCGGTATCCGTATTGGTAATTCTAACAAATTTTTACTTCTTACCCTTTTCGTTTATTACAATAAAATCATATAACATATCTTTTGTATCCTTATCGATAAATCTTCTAATTATTACATCTATTTTAACTTTTACAAAGAAGTTTAGCAATGATAAAGGACTTTTAATTGTTAATTCTTTAGGACTTATTTGGTCATTGTTTTGGTTACGTTTGTTTTTGACTACTCCCTTGATCGACAAGTTCGCTTCACAAAAAAAATTTTGATTTAATGGGTAATTTCAGGAATATCATCTTCATTTTTTGCATAACCTCTTTATATACAAAAGGGCAAATTCGAGATAGTACTTACGGTAAAATGCCAAATAAACAGTATAAGGAATTAGGGCTTGTTTTTGGAGTCCATCAATTTAATAATACTTATATAGAAGCAGGTATTGCAAAGGTAAAGTATAATAGTGCAAGATGTGCTTTCAGTAGTTATTTCAAAGGACAATCGTTTAGTGTATTGTATAATCCGTTTCAACAAGAAATAGGGCTATCATTAACCACTTGGACTAGCATAGGAACAATAATAACAGCGGGAACAAATTTTAATTCGTATACCGATTTCAAAAACTATAATATAGGAATGATGCCCTTTATTGGCATAGGTCCGGGGCAATTATCTTTGACTTATGGTTATAATGTTCAATTTATTAATAGCAAAGTTTTGCATGTTAACACACATTGTTTTTCGTTGCGATATTATATAAAATTGCGGAAAATTTGACAACTCTGACGAGATTGTGCCTAGCGGAGTTGTCAAATCTGTACTCGCCTATGCGACGGCAGAATTGTCAAATCTAAAATGATAAAAAAAGCCACTCATCCCTGAGCGGCTTTCCATTCATTCAATTGATTTATAAACTTACTTTTTCACTACAATATTGAAATCGATGTCTATCATATCTTTGATAATTTTATCGCCAAATGATTTTTCAGACATATAGTTTAATTTCCATTTTTTGCGGTCGATACTAAAACTTGCAGTTGCTGTAATTTTTCCATCTTCCATTTTAATAATTGCAGGAAATTCAATCATATTGGTCATATCTTTTATTTTAAGATTGCCTTTAATAGTAGCACTGTCGCCATTCCCTTTCACTACTTCAGCAATGGTAAATTCTGCATCTTTATATTTTTCTACATCGAAAAAATCAGGACTTTTTAAATGTTTTTGCAACTTGGCTTGCTTTTCAGGTTCAGGCATTTCTGTAGGAGTTATGGACGTCATATCCATTGTGAAATTACCTCCACGAATATTTCCTGAATTTACAGATAATTCGCCACCTGCAATGTTAATCGTTCCTTTATGACCGCCATTTGCCAATGTTTGGTAGGCTTGCCAGTTAAGTGATGATTCACTTGCAACAATTGTATACTTCTGACCCGCTGAATCATTTTTGATTTCAGTGGCATCACCAGTTTTGGCTTCTTTGTTTTTAGGATCGTTTTTGCAGGCAACTAACATTGTAGCTACAGTCGCTAAGATAATAAATGTTTTTTTCATGTTTTATATTTTTACTTTGTCTATAAAACATGTAGATACAAATATTGTTTTTTATAATGTTCGGGAAATACTTAAACACCTAAAAAATAGGAAAGTAAAATTATTTCGAAACTAAAGGTAGCCCGAAGCTGGAGTTGGAAGCAGGTTCGCCGCGGCGTAGGAAGTAGGAAGTAGGAAGTAGGTAGGAAAAAGTGGGAAGTAGGTAGGAAGTTTGTTTACGTGTTAACTTGAACTTCGGTCTTCGAACTTCTAAATTCTGACTACAAATTTAGGGCGGCTAAAAATATCGCTTAATAATCCTTAACTTGTGAGAATAGGAATTGTTATCAATATTATAAATTCCGCTTTGGTCAAACTTATCTATCCGCACTTTTCCATGGGCATGGATAATTTGTTCTTCATTCCAAATCATTCCTACATGTATAATACGTCCTTCGTCGTTATCAAAAAAAGCTAAATCACCAGGTTTTGCAGTGGCGGCAAAATCAACAGTTTCGCCTTCGGTAGCTTGCTGGTTTGCATCACGCAAAAGTTTTACACCAATACTTTTATATAATACTTGTGTAAATCCTGAGCAATCAATTCCAAACGGAGAGCGACCGCCCCATAGATATGGAGCATTTATATATATTAGTGCTTGCTTCTCTATATTTTCCCAAGTGGGTTCTTTCTTTTTCCCCTCAATACTGGCACCGACTGTTACATGAATTATCTGATTATTAAAGTTAACCTGTTGAAGAAGTTCATTACAAATTCCTTTATATATAATTGTATTTGCGTTACCACAAAATTGGTTAATTGCCATCCAGCCTTCATATCCATCATAATCGCATCTAATCTGCATCCAACTTTCTTGTTTATCAATTACTTTATAGGTTTCACCAAATAATAATTGCGTCACCATTTCGGTAACACTTCCGGGCTCTTTCCTAATGGGAATGCAAGCCAAATGACATATTCCTCCACCTATCATAATTTAATACATATATTTTTGGCTTCAGTAAAAAAACGCATAGCTTCCCATCCACCTTCTCTGCCATTACCACTGTTTTTCATACCACCAAAAGGAGTTCTTAAATCGCGGAACAACCAACAATTAATCCATATAATACCACTGTCAATTCCTGCTGCTACTTTGTGGGCTGTGTTTAAATTTGTCGTCCAAATGCTGGCTGCTAGTCCATAACCATTGCTGTTTGCCAATGCTATAACTTCTTCTTCTGTATCAAAAGGTGTCAACGTAACCACAGGTCCAAATATTTCCTCTTGTTGTGTTTGGCAGTTGGAATTTAATCCTTCAATCACCGTAGGTTCTATATAATAACCATCTTTCAAATGGTTGTCGAATATGACAGCTTTGCCGCCATACAGTATAGTTCCGCCTTCTTCTTTGGCAGTTTCTATACAACGTAAAATTTTATCATAATGCAGTTTGGAAGCAATGGCACCAATACGTGTGTCCTTGTCTAGCGGATCTCCAACAGTTTGCTTTTTCACCAATTCCAAAAATCGTTCTTTGAAAGTATGATATATACTTCTTTCTATATAAATTCTGGAGCCGCACAAACATATTTCTCCTTGATTCAAAAAGGAAGAACTGATAGTAGTTTTCAATGCTTGTTCCATATCACAATCGGCAAATATGATATTGGGATTTTTGCCACCAAGTTCCAATGATAATTTTTTGAACATTGGCCCTGCAGTGGCAGCAATCCATTTTCCTGTGGCTGAACCGCCCGTAAATGATATCGCTTTAATTTCGGGATGTTCTACAATAGCTTTACCACATTGTGGGCCAAGTCCATGCACAATATTTAAAACGCCTGCGGGCAAACCCGCTTCTATACAAATGTTGCTGAGCATAAAAGCAGTCATGGGTGTGATTTCTGAAGGTTTGGCTACCACACAGTTCCCAGCGGCTATGGCAGGGGCAATTTTCCAAGTAAAAAGATATAAAGGTAAATTCCAGGGACTGATACAACCCACCACACCAATGGGTTGGCGTAAAGTATAATTGATCGCAGTATTCTCCGTTGCATGGCTTTCACTCGCAAAATGCATGGCCGCTGTTGCAAAAAATCTAAAGTTTTGTGCTGCACGTATCACTTCATTTTTGGCTAACCACATTGGTTTGCCTTGGTCTACACTTTCAGCCAATGCAAGTTCATCGGATTTTTCGTCAATTATATCAGCGATGCGATTTAGTATTTTAAATTTATCCTCAGCAGGCAAGTTAGCCCAAGGTTTGAAAGCTGCTTTTGCTGCATCCACCGCCAGTTGTAAGTCTTTTTCGTTTGAGGAAGGGCAAAGACTATATACAGTTCCCCAAGCTGGGTTTATATTGTCGATATATTCCCCATCAACGGGGGCGAGCAGTTCGTTATTGATATAGTTTTGTATTTTCTGCATATAGAAGTGCAAACTTAATTGTAATATGGTAATTATTTGCATAGAATAACACTTGGCAAATTATATAGTTTGTTCATAGTGATAAAATATATACTTTTGCACGTGTTGAAACGACAAAGTAGCTACGCGTCATTCTGAGCGGGCTTCCCGCGAAGAATCTCCTTGAACGTATGCTCGACGATATAGAATTCCCGAGCACACAACCAAGAGATTCTTAGTTGTTCCTCCTCAGAATAACGCTGTAATTCTAAAACGAAAAATATACAATGAAAAATTTTTTCCTAATTGCTGGCCCTTGTGTGGTGGAAAGCATTGATTTATGTGATGAGATCGCTGGCAAAGTGAAAGAACTCACCACGAAATATGATATACCGTATTATTTCAAAGCATCATACCGCAAAGCAAATCGCTCACGCCTTGATTCATTTAAAGGAGAAGGCGATATAGCAGGTTTGGAGATTATCGCACATATTGGTAAAACGCATAATCTCCCCACATTGACTGATATACATGAAAGTCATGAAGCCGCGATAGCAGCCTCGTTTGTGGATGTATTACAAATTCCCGCATTCTTGTGTAGGCAAACGGATTTGCTAATAGCTGCTGCTAAAACTGGCAAAATAGTGAATATTAAAAAAGGACAATTCCTATCGCCCGATGCGATGCAACATGCAGTCAATAAAGTGAAAGCAAATTCTGAAGCACCTGTCTGGTTAACAGAAAGAGGAACCACATTCGGTTATCAAGATATGGTAGTCGACTTCCGTGGAATTCCGATTATGAAAGAAACAGGATGCCCTGTAATATTAGATTGTACGCATAGTTTGCAACAGCCCAACCAAACAAGTGGCGTAACAGGAGGTTTGCCACACCTCATTGAAACCATTGGTAAATGTGGAATTGCAGCAGGTTGTGATGGCATCTTTATCGAAACACATCCCAATCCCGCAAAAGCTTTGAGTGATGGAGCAAATATGTTAGCATTGGATAAGTTGGATGCTTTGTTGGAGAAATTGGTGAGGGTGAGAGAGGCGGTTTCGTAGTATTATATGCTATATCTCAAAGATAAAAATAAACAAAAATTATGAATATAAGAGATTATATACATGTTCAAGAACTTATATCGATTTATCGGCATAATTCACAGAAAGATTGGGAAAACATTGCATTTAATCATACTAGAAAGATAAACAGAGATACGGGCAAAAATATGCTTTATAAAAACATACTTAAACGTTGGCAGGAAAAAAGCAAAAATCTAAGAAGACAAATTGATTTTATTAATAAGAATAGGCTTTTCCAAAGTGGAAAAAATTGGGGACAATTAAATACATTAATAAAAGATGATATTTACAAGATAATAGGTCAACCCGCATTGGTATTTTACTTGAAAAACAAATCAATACAAATTCAACAGATTTCCCGGATACATGATATAAGTGAAGTCCCATACTTTGATCAAAGAATAGGGTTCCATTATATGCGAGAGCCTATTAACAATATAGCTGATTCAACATATTGGACGCTAGCTCTAGAGTTATCTGTATATGGGTATATTTTCGAAAATCAAGGTCGCACAGTTGAAAAATTATATATTTGGCATCAAACTCCTTACAATGCAGATGAAAGAATAGAAGTCCCATATTTGAAGGAAGAAGTAATTAAATTATTAGAGGACTATAAAGAGAATGCTGAAAAAAAACAATAAATACGTTATCCACCTGCATATATTTAATAATTCGAATTACAAATTGCCAGGTTTATGAGAAGGGATTTAATGAATATATTGACAAAACGCCAACTCTAAGCTGCCCGAATATATAGAGATGTTTTAGGCCAAGATATTATTTATAAAACAAACAAGATATATAGCGTTAAATGAAAACCTTGTAACTACTCAGGTACAACACGTATTCAAAACCCTTGATAAGTCTGACTATGTTAATAAATTCTATATTCTGAAGAATACCTATAAATGCTCACTTCTGTAAATATCATTGCATTTCCACTTGAATTGAAAGCCCTTGCCACCATTGAGTTTTA
>JAWXAU010000100.1 GCA_034439655.1 Bacteroidota bacterium
AATTGAATTTTCTATAATACCAATTCTTAAACTAAAATAGTTCTCCGCCTGTGGCGGATTTAGTTTTTAGAATGGCAATAACGAACTACATCCCGAATGCCCCGCTTAATCCCGATAATTATCGGGATGCGGGGCATTAGTCCCCCTTTCTTTTGGACTAATATATATTGAGTGTCGGTATAAATAGGAGTGTGAGTATAGAAGAATAAAACAGCGTAAGAGGCTCGCTCTCGCTTCCACTCTCACACTGTTTTTAGTACCCGGAGCCGGGGTCGAACCGGCACATCTTGCAATATTGGTGTTTGAGACCAACGCGTCTACCAATTCCGCCATCCGGGCTTTGAATAGGTTTTCTTTAATCTGCCGCAAAAGTATTGAGACTTTCGTTTAATCGCAACAAATATTTGCTTTTTAAATGCAACTGATTAAGGTTTAGTAAAATGGATGATTTGTCCACTTCTGATGCTGCATCAAATTTTTCAAAATAGTGAAGCATCTCCGCATCAAAACCTTTTTTTAATTCTTCAATTTCTCTTCGTAATGCAGGGAAAGTATCCGCTGTTATATCATCAATTTGCTCATTCAAGTCCATCATCTCACCCAAGAACATTGGAGAGAGCGGCTGGTTAGTATCTATATTAAATAACTGTAATACATGCTGCAAACGAGCACTGGTATTTAGCAAAGTCTTATATGCAATAGTATTCTCTGTGCTTATTTGTAAAGCTTTATCTTGCTCGGCAGGTGTGCTGTTTGCAAATAAATCGGGATGATAATTACGACTGATTTCAAAAAACTTTTGCTTGAGTAATGCCAAGTCTAAATTTAATTTAACAGGCAATCCATAAAACTTATAATAGTTTTTCATGCTACTCTTGTAATTGCAGATAGAATGTTGAAGCCATTATTTCATTCATAAATTGCACTTTTCTATGCTTGGGGATTGACGAATGAATGCGATATTCTATATTATATAATTTAAAAGAAGCATAGGTGAGTTTTTCACTCTTACGATCTTTATCTTTTTTCACTTTCAGCTTTTTTATAGCTTTGTTAAACGCCAATTTAAATTCTTCTTTTCCCCTAGTTTGGTCGATATACTTGATAGCTATTTTGGCCACTTTTGTATAATGGTCCACCACATTGTTTTTTGTTTCATCCATTTCTTTTAAATAATATTTCACATCTGTATCAAGCATTTTATGGACCAATGCATATATAGCACTATCTTGATAGTCTAGACTTTTATAGCTTTCAAATTTGATGGTGGCAATGGATACCATTTTATTTTCGAATGCGGTTCCTACGTAAGTTTCATATTTATATACATATTGAGCATTATATAACCATTGTAAAGCTTCGTCGTAATTGCGTTTACGAAGATATAAGGTTGCTAATCGCAAGCAGGAGTTATGGCGGTAATTAGCATACACTTCCATTACTTCCATCCCCTTATCTTTATCGTTCACATTAGGCGAGGTGATGATACGGTTATACCACCTGATGGATTCATTGATGCTATCCTTTTCTAAAACACCCGCAATTCGAAACATGGCCTTAGAGCATTCCTGCCTAAAAGTGGGAAAGTTGTCGAGTACATATCTATAATAATATAAAGCGGAATCAAGCCTATAAGCGGCGTTCTTAGTTTTCGAACCTTTTTCCATATTCTCACCTAAGCCTATATATGAATCTGCTGTTTGGGCTGTTATATAATTTACTGAAAATAGTAGAAGTATATATAGGGTGATTTTTTTGAGCATGAGTGAGGTCTTTTTGTCTACTGCAAAATTAACAATCAGCTTGCCACAAAGTCTTTCCGCAGTTTTGCACAATGTGTGAATAGCTGCACTGGTTTTGACTACATTTTTTTAATTACAAATGCCAAAGTACGAATTACGGCAGCAGGAACAAGGTAATCGTAATTCGTAAATTCTAATTCGTAATTAACTGCCAAAATGGTTCTTCACTTGCTCTACAAAATTAGAAAACAATGCAGGCTTTGTTACTATAGTAAACACTATACCAAATAATGCACCTTCAATGTGTGCGGTATGATTGATATTGGTTCGCTTGGCTTTGTTCAAATAAAATTCCAGAGCCAAATATAATAAGCCGTAAACCACAGCAGGCATTTTTATGCCATACACTGACAGTTGTGAAAATGGTTCTATAATAATACAGGCAAATACCACTGCCGAAACCGCTCCCGATGCTCCCAATGAATTATAATTTACATTGTTTATATTCTTACGGTAGCTTGTAATCTCACAAGCCACTAGCGAGAGTAAATATAATGTGATGAAATAAAAATGGGCTTTATCTTCAAAAAAATCGGAATAAGCACTCTCCAAAAAAGAACCGAAACTATATAATACAAACATGTTCAAAGCCAAATGTATATAATCGGCATGAACAAACCCAGAAGTAAAAAAACGCCACCATTCTTTGCGGTGCTTTACCATGTAGGCATTGAACATCATTTTATCCATTAATATTTGGTTGCTGAAGGCTGAAATGCTTGCCATTGCTGTTACAATGATAATAATAAGGGTAATACTAAATTGCATAAATATATAATTAAGCTGATATTTTTTTGCTTACAAAACGGTTTCTTATTTCTTCTCCAATTCCAGTAAAGCTTCTTATGTTTAACGGGAATTCGAGGAATACATGTACCATGCTTAAAAAGTATAATACTTTTAATCCTATGGTATAATTCATAAAATATAAAAATACCGAAAATATCCAAAGTGTAGCAATTATCATCAAACGAAGTGCCGATACTTCATGCCATTTGATAATGCTGGTTTTAGAGAACCAATTGAGGTAATGGTAGGTATAGGCAAATGCGATGAACCGCATCAACATTACTGGTTTTTCGCCGAAGAAAAGATAGTTGGTTTCCATGTTATTAAAATCCGCCATGTCTTGTGTATGACCATCTATGCCGAACAGGGTAATGACCCCTCTGCTCATGCTGATGAAGGAATCATATATTTCTTGCATTTTTAAACTAATAGCATTTTCACCTCCAACACCCACCCAAAAACAAGAAAGTGTACACAATATAAATACGATCATCGACAAGTACCCCGAAACGCTTTTGCTTCTTAATGCACCATGTATCACAAACAAACCAGTGAATATATATACATGTATAAGTGTAGGTAAAAATATAGCAAAAAACATGATATAGAAATAATTGTCTTGTATCATGAATCCCACCAACACAGCCATTGCGGCTACAAACAGTTTTAAATACCATGTTTGTAAAAATATAAGTGCAATACCTACCACAAATGCTGCGAAAACATAATTCTGTCCAGCAATACTTTGGTTTTTGGGATATAGAAAAGCAATGGTAACTAGCAGCCCCAAAACCAATAATATAATATAATCATATTTGCCTTTTACATAAAAACCTTTCTTCTGCAACCACGATATTTCAGTGAGGTAATGCAATGGGCCAAGCACTGCATAGCTAAACAAGAACAACTCGAAAGGTATCACCATGGCCACCCCCGCCGATACAATCATGAGTAAAATATTGAGATAATTAATTTGTGGAACTGTGAGCATGTGGGCTGCAAATTAAATGCAAACACAGCTCAAATACCATTTTTATTTTGTGTGCCCCTTTGCTTATGTTACCTTTGTACCAAGGCAAGCTGTCCTGTCGCCTCATTGCCTCGGCACTGGGGAGGAAAGTCCGGGCAACACAGGGCACCATACTCTCTAACGGAGAGGTACTGAAAGGTAACAGATAGTGTAGCAGAAAATAAACCGCCCGTATGCAAATACAGGTAAGGGTGAAATGGTGGGGTAAGAGCCCACCGCCCGCGTGGCGACATTGCGGGGCATTACAAACCTTATGGGTTGCAAGGCCAAATAAACCCCCGGAAGCAGCGGCCCGTTGCGGCGGTTCATGCAAATGAACACACAGGGGAGGGTAGGCTGCACAGAGGTAGTTGGCAACAGCTACACCAGATTAATGACAGGAGTACACAGAACCCGGCTTATAGGCTTGCCTTTTTTTTGGGATTTAGGATTCGGGATTCAGTTCGCCGCCGGCGAATGGGGGCTGACGCGACCTAAACATATATGAAACACAATTTCTAAAATGTTTTGTCATGCCGAGGAAAGGAGGTATCTCATATTTTTAATCAGTGCATTTTATACCGAAACTCAATAGACCTCTTTCATAATTCAAATAAGAAAAGCCAAATTATAACGGACACTTTATTTTATTGTAGTATCGCTCGCCGCAAACTCCG
>JAWXAU010000101.1 GCA_034439655.1 Bacteroidota bacterium
CGCCTGTGGCGGATTTGGTTTGTAGAATGGTAATGCCGAACTACATCCCGAAAGCCCCGCTTAATCCCGATAATTATCGGGATGCGGGGGGATTAGTCCTTTTCTTTTGGACTATTATATATTGAGTTTCGGTATAATACATTTGTGTGAAGTTCCGAGCCGATTACAAATCGGCTCGGGTTAGCTTTTCAATGCTTTATTTCTGCTATCCCTATTCCACCTTCTCCACCGTAACCCAAGCAATCCCCAGCATCTTAATACCAATACTATCGGCAGCGGAACCGCTCAAATCTATTATTCTTTTAGGGCCAAAAGGGCCACGGTCATTTACTCTTACAGTTACTGTCTTTTTGGTTTTGTGACAATATACTTTTAGCATCGTACCAAAAGGATAAATTCTGTGGGCACAGGTTAAACTATCTTTATGATATCGCTGACCGTTGGCAGTTTTCCTGCCTGTAAAATTATTACCATAATAAGTAGCAAAACCTTCTTGCGAATCGCTGACACCAATAAATGCAGTAATAAAAAAACTACAAACGAAAAGAGCTATGATAGTTTTCTTCATAGTGCAAGTATAGTGATGAATAATTTGTTAGGCAAGTTTTATTTTTGTACCGTCATTGCGAAAACAACAACGTCATTCAGAGCGGACTTCCCGTGAAGAATCTGCAGAGAGCGGAGACATGAGTAATATCGTCTCCGATTCATGAGATTCTTCGTATTGAAGCAATTCGCCGCAGCGAACAGAATGACGTTATTTTTTTACCTCCCAAGCTTTTTAAATTGCCTGAAATTATAAGTAAACGTGAGCATCACATAGCGTTGCAACAAGCTCGTTTGCACATCCTGCGTATAGGTTTCTGTAATAGTTCTGCTAATACTGGTATTTTGTTTTAATATATCAAATACCCTTAACCTAAACTCACCCATATTGTCTTTAAGAAATTTATATCCCACTGCTGCATTCCACAGCACGAAACTTTGATTGTAACCCGATGACAATCCTTTATAATATTGGTGCGTCATATCAGTATTAAACACCCAATGTTTCCAAACAATTAAATTAAATTTGAAAGTACTTGTTTGATTATAATATGAAGTGTTGGATGCTTTGTTCAAGGTATTATTTACACTTGTATAACTGCCATTACTTCCAATGGTAAAATCTATATCTTTACTGATATTACTTGATATCACCAAGCCCGCTCCATAATTAGGAGAATTCGCATAATTTATTAAATTATTTAACAATCCAGGAGTGTGCGAAAAACTAATATTCGCATTAAAGTTTATATTTGATTTGATAAATTTAAGTGGCCTTCCAAAAGTGATAAACGAACGAAGACTATAATACCCATCTACATTTACAGGCATGGTAAGCTGTGAACCACGACGCAAACTCACCCCATTAAATGTGGTATCGGCAGTAGCTATTTGTGTACTGTTCGCTATATAATTTTGCACAGTATTACCGCTTACCAAGGCAAAGAAACTGGTTGATTTGGTAGGATTGGTATATGAATATCGTACAAACATATTTTGTTCAAAGGTTTGTTTGAGCGAAGGATTACCCATACTCAATTGCAAGGGATTGCTATTATTAACTACATTTTGTAACTGATCCACACTAGGCTGGTTCGTATTGGTTCTACATACAACTCTCAAACTCTTTTTTGTATTTATATTATAACGCCACACTACTGAGGGTAATATATTATTAAAGTTTCGGGTAAAGGTAGTATCGCGTGGAAACTTTTGAACACTGGCCAAATTTGATGTTTGAAAATTTGAACTAACAATCAACTGTGATTTTGTATTGGCATATCGGTATCCTAATCCAACAGAATTGGTATAATAGGTATTTTTAAATTTATTGGATAAGGTAGGAACCACATCATCATACGCGTTGGTAACACTTGAATAATTATCCGTTTTTTTATTATTAGTGGTTTGGTTAAAAGAGTTGGCATAAGTAAATTGCAACATACTTTTCTTGCCAATTGGTTCTGTATAATTTACCGTATTACCAATGCTCCATCCTTGCTTGGCAGAGTTTCCTTGTTGGTTAATAGAATCTGAATTATTGGTAGTGTTATAATAGGTGTTACCGCTATTCAAACTTGTGTTTCCATTGGAATTATTATGACCGGGATTGGATTCTATAGAAAGTGTACGACCATATAACTTAAATTTATGTCTATATAATATACCCGTAGATAAATTTAATCCATTGGTTTTTGAAGTACTATTATTAATGGTTCTGTTGAGTTGTTGCATATCATTGTCAGTGTGTCCTGCTAGTTGGTTAGCTCCACTATGATCCTGTATAGAAAGTTTCGGGGTAAACAGCATTGAATTGCTCGAATCAATAAACCAGTTAAGTCTTATATTGATTCGGTGGTTCAAATTTTTGGTTGTGTTCGAGCTGTTTTCAATATATTGTTGTGCAGAACCAAACACAAAATGCTTAATTAAATCTTGGTCGGTAACAGTGCTGGTATGGTTTAGGAAATAACTTGCAGTAACATCTATTTTTTTGCCCCATTTATCAGCATAATTTAGCCCGACAGCATTGGTAGTTGTGATACCATTTTTGCTACTCACACTAAAATTATTGTTACTACCTCCGCCCCCACTAGGCATTTGGCCACGCATTCCTCCCTGCCCACCGGGACCTCCACGGCCACCACCACCGCTTTGTCCCATAGCACCCAACAAATCTTCGGCAGCAAAATTTTGTTCGTTTATATTATTCGATTGAGCAAGCAATGATATTCTTCTATCACCTTTTAATATATTATAATTAAGCCCTACTTTATAAGTACCTTGGTCGCCATAGCCCGCATATATTTTTCCAAACTTACCATTACGCATATTCGATTTGGTAATTATATTCATCGTTTTGCTGGTATTGCCATCATTGAATCCGCTGAACAAATTTTGGTCGCTCTGTTGGTCGAATACTTGTATTTTGTCTACCGTTTCTGCAGGTAAATTTTTGAGAGCCGCATTGGGGTCATCACCAAAAAAAGGTTTGCCATCCACCAATACTTTTTTCACTTCTTCGCCTTGTGCTTGTATTTTTCCATCTACTGTGCTTATGCCTGGCATTTTGGTTACCAAATCTTCGGCAGTTGCATCGGGGTTCACTTTGAAGCTTCCTGCATTGAACTCAACCGTATCTCCTTTTTGTGTTACAGCTTTTTGCTTGCTGATAATGGTAACGGTTTTCATCACATCTAAATCCGACTTCAATTGTATATTTCCTAGATAGGTAGAAGAACTTAAAACATTCACCCGTTTATAATAATCGTAATAACCTACAATGGAAATCTTAATATAATAGGTTCCATTTGTTATTTCTTCAAATACAAACTTGCCCGAAGTATCAATTTGAATTTGCTTAAACAATACGGAATCAGGAACTGAATACATATATATTTTTGCTCTGCTTATTGATAATCCATCTTTGGTACCATATACATTGCCACTAACAGCATAACCTTGAGCAAAAGTGCTCGAACTAAAAAAAATGAATGCACTTGCTGACAAAAAAAATTTGAACATGTTATATATTTGGAGTAGGATTTGGGCTTACAATATTAAATGATAACTTTTTAGTTGGACGACAATAATGAGGAAGGTTTAATTAGGGAAGTTGTGAGTTGCCAGTTGTAAGACCATTCGGCCATCTCGCAACCCGCAACTCCCAACACGCAACTAATACCAATTCTTAAACTAAAATAGTTCTCCGCCTGTGGCGGATTTGGTTTGTAGAATGGTAATGCCGAACTACATCCCGAAAGCCCCGCTTAATCCC
>JAWXAU010000102.1 GCA_034439655.1 Bacteroidota bacterium
AGCTAAAGCAGACGGGGATGGAACACGTCAGCTAAAGCAGACGGGGATGGATACAAGCGTAAGCTAAAGCAGACGGGGATGGATACAAACGTAAGCTAAAGCAGACGGGGATGCAATAATATTTAAGCTCGCCGTGTGAATACGTTAGGCTTTTTTGTGGGTCTCAGCCTCGATCTCGGAAAATTCATTATGGGGGCGTAGGTCTTTGGCAATAGGTTCGCACAATCAAAATTTCGAAGGGTTGGTATTATACCGAAACTCAATATATAATAGTCCAAAAGAAAGGGACTAAACATATTGTAGTTTGGCATTACCATTATAAAAACTAAAATAGTCTTTTGGACTATTTTAGTTTTTATAATGGTATTAGTTCGGCACTACCATTCTTATACTAAGCCGCCTCAGTCGGAGAACTATTTTGGTTTAAGAAATGGTATAACATTGGTAATGGGTTCGCACAATCAAAATTTCGGAAGGCTGTTTTTATATCGCCGAGTTGAATGGACTGGTTCAATCACACTAAAGATGAAGCTTGAAATGGTGGAGTCATAGACGACGGCAAATGGCATTATCCGCCAAACAACCTTTTGAAAAAGCCTTTTTTCTTTACTTTTTTGCCAGTTAACTTTTGGCCTTTTATGGGCTTTGCCATTTTCCTACCCACAGGAGAGCGGCGTAGAGCAGCGATATTGCCCTGTTCGGCCTCCACTTCTTTTTTGAATTGATAATCGCAGCTTTCTTGGTCGAGGCATTCAAATAAGTTTGATTTGCTGTTAAGTTTGTATTTGTTTTGACCGATTGAGAGTACTCCGTCCTGAGCCTTCGAAAGAATATCATTTATATCGTCGCTAATGGTATATACACTTCCACCAGTTCGATAAGCCAAATTAATATACTCTACATTTATTCCCCATTCGCAACCAGTTAATATTACTCGAACTGGATGTTTTATTTTTGATAATAGTTCATAATCTCTAATTGGAGTATTATCGGCCACTAAAATTAGTTCATCAAATCCTTCAAAATGTTTCTGAGCTTCAATAAGTGCTTCACAATCATTTTCATCAAGGGTTTCGCCCCCGTATCCAGCTCTCATTACCGTATAGAGCATTCGTGACGCCTTTTCGGCTTTTGCAGCTTCAATAAAGTAAATACCACCAGTGACACCAATTAGTTTATCTTTTTCTTGTTTTTTATCACCATCATTAAAATAACAAAGATATTTGATGCCGCTAGTTGCTGTATTTTTAAGGTGCCATAATAATACTTGAGGCGAGTATTGATACATACTTCCGGTCATATCCATCACCACTAAGGCGTTTTTCCAGCTAGGATGTTCAGCTAGTGTACGCCATACAAATGAATCTTGCAGGCCACCAACTTCCACCAAGTATCTGTCAACTCTTTGTACAGGGGTCATGCCTGCATCAGGTTTTGGGGAAGGCTTCGCCTTTCTTTTTGCATAACGTATTATAAACCCATGAAACATGGCCTTCGCTTCATCTTGTGTTTCGCAGGAAGTTTGTAAAATGATATTGAATTTGATATTGACATCATTCAAAGCGGAATCGAACTTGAACAATTCTTTAAGTCTCTTAACTAATAGCTCATGATAATCGGTAAGCCAGAATTCACGGTCTTTGGGGTATTTGGTGTATACTACATCGATGGTGTGTGCCTGATATTCTTCCTTGAGCATCAGCCAATCTTTTATATTCTTTATATTGTGCTGGGCATAGCCATTTTCAAGAACCACCATGTCCTTGAGGTTTCTTGTAAATACTTTTTTTGTTTCGGAAACTTTAAAAATAGCTTCAAGTTCTGAGGTATATAAATTGGGTTTTTCCAACATACGGTCAGAAAATTTTGGTATAATAGGTTGCTGTGCTTTGGCCAAAAAGCAAAAGAGAACGATATTGAAAAATGCACTAACTCTTTTTATTCCCATGTATGTGCGGCAAATTTAACTGACCTTGCTATGGATGTAACGAAAACAAGCCAAAAATATTGTATACATTGTGGATATTGTGTATTTATATACAGGCTATTTGTCTAGTAATACCGAAACTCAATATATAATAATCCAAAATAATATAAATCGTTGCAACCCTTTTCTATTTTTATGGGTCTTTGTTTATGTTCCAATATATTTGCAACTTAATTAATGAATAAATTTAACCGCCTAGGGGCACTTGTTATCATAGTTTTTGTGTTTTTGCTCATGCCTTTATTATGGGGGGGATGCAAGAAAGACAAGGTATTAGCAAATAATTTCTCACTTAACTTTTCTGAGGATACTTTGATATTTGATACTGTGTTTACTAAAATGGGCAATGGTAACCCACCCTCTATGTATCAATATTTGGTGGTGTATAATAATGAAGACCGCACCATTACAACCCGTGTGAGATTGGGGGGAGCTGGTACATCGCCATTTCGTATGAACGTGGATGGACGCAGCGGCCCTGTGGTCGACAATGTAGTTATAAGGGCCAAAGACAGTTTGTTTATATTTGTTGAGGCATTCCCCGATCAAAACAATCAGAATAACCCGCTTGTTATTACTGATTCTATATTGTTTGACAATACCAATGATTTGAAAAATGTAAAATTAGTATGCTGGGGGCAAGATGCCCATTATTTATACGATTCTGTATTGACAGGCAATATAAAATGGGCTGACAATTTGAAACCTTATGTTATATATAATTCTGTGTTGATTGATCCTGCAAGCACCTTGACAATTGGGAGAGGTGTGCATGTATACTCGCATAACAATTCTAAAATATATGTACAAGGGACGCTTAAAGTGCAAGGCGACACGGATGCAAAAGTAGTGTTTGAGGGCGACCGTTTACAATACAGCTATCGCAACGAATCTAACCAATGGCGGGGCATCAGGTTTATGGTTGGTAGCAATGGAAATCAAATAAAAAATGCAATAATAAAAAATGCAACAATCGGCATAGAAATAGATTCGATTCCGATAGTGGGGAAATATAATGTAGTTTTGGAAGGGGTTGAAATTCGCAACCATTCAATTGCTGGCATATATTGTTTTATGGGAAGCGTGCAAGCAACAAATTGTTTGGTGGCTAATTGTGGTCAATACACTTTGGCTGGTCTTGCTGGTGGCAGGTATGATTTTTACAATTGTACTTTTGCCTGTTATAGTAATATGTTCAGTAGAAAGAACGAACAATTTGGTATTAGTAACAAGGAAGTTCTTGCAGGTGCAATCAGCTATAAGGCACCGTTGAGTTTTGATATACAAAATTGTGTTATATATGGAGATCAGGACGATGAAGCAGTATTTGTCTTGGAGACTCCAGCGATATCAGCAGCTATTGACAATTGTTTGATAAAAGCGAAGGACGCAGCCCTCATAAATTTTATTAGTACAGGAAATAAAAATATTCTCGCCAAAGACCCAGAGTTTGTAGATTATATTACCTACAATTTTAGAATTGGCAAAACTTCACCATGTATTGAGGCTGGAAATAATAACAATCCGATAACCTATGATATTACGGGAAAATACCGTATAAATTTGCCAGATATAGGCTGCTACGAATATTGATAGATTAAAAAATATAAACCATGTCAAATCAAAAAAAACACCCCGAAGATAGTAAGACCATCATGAACGAACTTGTTCTTCCTAACGATACCAACATACTCAATAATTTGATGGGTGGGCGTTTGCTGCACTGGATGGATATCTGTGCTGCCATAGCTTCTCGCAAGCATTGCAACCGCAGTGTGGTAACAGCCTCTGTAGATTCTGTTTCGTTTAAAGAGCCAATTCGGTTAGGCGATGTGGTGACAATTACAGCTAAAGTAACACGTTCTTTTCGCTCATCGATGGAGATACATTTGGATGTGTTTGCCGATAATATTCAAACAGGCGAAAACCGACGTTCGAACGAGGCTTATTATACTTTTGTAGCCGTTGACGGTTATGGAAGTCCTATTAATGTACCTGAACTTGAACCACAGAGCGAAGATGAGATAAAGAAATTTGATGGAGCCTTACGCCGTAGGCAGTTGCGGCTTATATTGAGCGGTAAAATGAAGCCATCGGATGCTACGGAATTGCGTAGTTTGTTTATTACAGATTGATAAGCACAAAAAAATATTGATAAGCACAAAAAATTCTTTAAATTTGACAACATTTTTTAAAACATATAATGAAAAATAATTTTACCAAACTCGTCGCAGCAGCTATTTTTTTTATTGTTGGGGCAATCAACTTCAAGGCCATGAGCCAATGTGCAACACCATCTACTCTGAATAAATGCTGCGGCATAGGTGTAGTGAGGGTGGAATTGTATGGACATTTTTCAAGATCAGTAAACTATAATACGGCTAATACCTATTTTGATTATTATAATTCTACTAGTACCTGCTTGAATTTGGGTGACACTGTTTATATGACAGCACAGGTAGGTTACTACAATCAACAACAAGTATTTATGTATATTGATTGGAATGGCAACGATACTTTTGAAACAGCAGAGTTGTTATTGCAAAATTCAAATATAGGTGCTAATGATAGCCTTTATGGTTATTTTATTGTGCCTATGGGAGCTTTGCCCGGTGCTTATCGGATGCGAATAGGTTCTGACTGGGCAGGGCTAAGTGTAACCAATAACCCCTGCCAAAATTCGTATGGAGATTTTTGGGACTTTCAAATTGATGTAAATGCAGATACTAATTACAATGTAGCGGCTGTTTCGGTTAATGGCCCTGCAAGTTTGACTATTGGTCAAAATGATACTATCAGTTTAACGATTTCAAACCACAGTGATAGTGCTATTGATAGTGTAAGGGTTTATTATACCTTTGATGGGAACACCTATACTGAAGATGTAACTGGGATGAACCTTATTTCATGTGGGCAGTACACCCATAAATTTTCGCAAACAGTTTCAGCTTCAAGTAGCGGAGTATATACCGTGAAAGCATGGGTAAAATATCCCAATGGAAACAATCCTGATGCCAACCCCAATGATGATACAGCGAGTATATTACTTTGTACAGGTATAACTGGCACATTCACCGTTGATCCTTCAAGTTCTAAATCCTATACCAATTATCATAAGTTGAGTGAAGTTGCACAATTGATGAACAATTGTTTTATTAGCGGCCCTGTTATAGTAAAAATTAAATCAGGAACATATACTGACAGTGCTTTTTTTACAAATGTAAATGGATTAAGCAGTACCAATACGATTACTATAGATGGGGGTAGTGCCGCTACAACCAAAATGTCCAATAATAAGAATGTAGTATTGGGATTCCAAGACGTATCTTATATCACTGTAAAAAATTTAACTATTGATCAAACAAGCACCTCTACCGATGTAAAAACATGTTTGTCCTTTTGGGGCGATGTTACTGAAGTGCATATAGACAGTTGTATTGTGAAAGCACAAATAAGTTCAAGTAACTATTATATGTATGACATCTGCTTTGGAGATGCGACTAAAGGTGGCCAAAGTACAGTTTCAAATTGTTCTGTTACAAATACCAAGATTACAGGGGGTTATATAGGAATATATATTCCTGGCAACTATACTACTAATGGCTATAATGTAACTATTAAAAGCAATGATATATCTGACCAAAACTATCAGGCGATATATGTATTTTATACGGACTCAGTTTATATAACAGGCAACTATGTTTATTCTGCAAATGCCAATGTGCAAACTTATGGAGTTTATATTTATCAATCGTCAGAATCGTATGTGGTAGGTAATAAAATTAATACCAACAGTTACCCAGTGTATTGCTTTAATGTCAATAACTTATTGGTTCAAAATAATTTTATTTGGGGTAACCACTATCAAAGTGTATCCTTATTTAATTATAGCGGGGGTTCTATGGTAGTGAAGATTTATCACAATACTATTAGGAATTATGCACCATCTGGTAGCACTGGCAGATCGGGTTTATATATAAGCGGAGGAGCAGTCGATTTAAGAAACAATATTATAAGTGTACAACGAGTGAGCAATCAATGTGTGTGGGCTTATCAAACCAGTAATATTAATCTGTCGGAGTATAATAATTTCCATGGAGACAATGGTTGTGATATGCTCAATATAAATGGTGCCACTTACACAACAGTGAAAGACATACAGGGGATAAACGGGTTGAACAATAATGTGTTTAATCAGCAACCAGCTTTGATAAGTAATAGTTCTCCTTATAATTTACATTTGCAAACCAATGTGGCACCACTTCAATCCGACAGTCTCGCAGGTGTTGCAGATGATATAGATGGAGACCAACGCTGTACCCTTGCACCGCAGTTAGGAGCAGACGAATGCAAGTATCAGTATTCCGCTGCTACGCCTAGCTTTAGTGTTCAAGATACATTATATATTAACAGTCCTTTCACTGCAAAAAATCTATCTACAAAATATGGGGAGTATTATACTTGGTCTGTTGATGGCAATGTTGTTAGTGGACTTTTAACAAAAGATTTAATAAGTAATGGCATATCCAGCACAGGTAGTCATACCATTATGCTGGAAGCAATAAACTGTAAAGGCACTTATGATACAACCATCACTGTAATAGTCATTACCCCAAGTAAAGCTCCGTTAGTTAGTTTTTATGCAAGCGACACTATAATAGATGAAAACCAAAACATCTTCTTTACTAACTATACTACTTTAGGTCCCCAATCATTCAATTGGACTATTACTCCGGGAGTTAATGGCAGCGATTGGGTTTATATAAATGGTACAGATACCAATAGTTACCAACCATGGATTACTTTTATAACACCGGGGCAATATAATGTTTGTTTGACTGCAGATAATTCGGCAGGAAGTAGTCAGTTATGTAAAAATGTCTATATAAAAGTTGTAAGAAATTTAGATATGGGTTCCACCACTTTTTCCAATTCGTCCGAAGGACGTTTGTTCGACGATGGTGGCAAGTATGCAATACATGGGCAGAATAAGAAACTAGATTTGTTGATTTCACCTTGTGCCAAAGATTTGACCATAGAATTTGACCAAAATAAATTCAAGTTGGGGTATATGGCTTGGATGGGAATATGGGATGGAACAGACAGTATTAGCGGAAAACCAATGCATACCAATTATGGATTTACCAATAATAATAAACCAGGGAAACTAACCGCCAAAAGTGGAAGCATGTATATATATTTTTATAGCTCGTGGTGGCAAGATATCGGATTCGAAGCCAAATGGACTTCCACACCGGGCAATTTCCCAAAACCCAGTGCCGCATTTGTGATACCCGATACTGTTTATATAGGATCAACAATAGATATTAAAGCTACCTACTGGGATAAAACATATTCTTATAGTTGGGATTATGATAATGATGGTTCAGAGGATGCCACTGGCTGGAAAAACCCATATACTTTTAACAATGTTGGAACTCAAATTTGTAGATTGATTGTTACCAGTTGTGGAGGAATGGATACTGTTGACAGAACAATAGTTGTGCTCAACCCATCTCAAGCTCCAGTTGCCGATTTTATTGTAGAATATGTTTATGTTCCTAACGGGTGTGTAGCAATTCAAAGAACCACACCTAACAAACTCACACTGGGTAAAATCCTTACCTTGGTCGACAAATCATTATATGGTGCTACTGGTTGGGATTGGGATATACAACCAAACAATAACGTGGTATTTGAAAATGGAACTAGCCAATCCGACCAAAACCCTGATGTGTCATTTACCGATACCGGTTATTATACGGTTACCTTAACTGCAACAAATGCTTATGGTAATAATGTGAAAACCGTGAGCAATTATATAAAGGTGAGCGATGATTATTGTTATCCAACGTGCACCTCATATACAGCAGATGCTGGCGTAAGCTTATTTAATATTGGTGATATATATAATTCTTCCGATATCGGAACTTCCGATTATTGGGATTTTTCTTCAAGTACCACTTGTTTGGTATTGGGCGGCAAATATAAATTTAATGCGGCAAGACTTACCAACTCTATAAAAGCAACCTGCATAATTTGGATTGACTATAATATTGATGGTATATTCCAAAATACGGAACGTGTTTATATTAATTCTTTAACCACAGCCAAAACTTGGTCAAATACCATTACTGTACCCAATAAAAATTCTGGAAAAGTTACCACTGGATTTACCAAGTTACGTATCTCTGTGGTTGATGGAAGTAGCACTGCTGCCTGCGGCACAAGTAAGTATGGTGGAGAATATGAAGACTATGGTATTTTCTTGGTTGATGATTATGAAGGCCCAGTTATTACACTTATTGGTAATACAAATACCACGGTGGAACAAGGCCGCACTTATATGGATAGCGGTTCAAAAGTTACCGATAACATAGACCTTAGTTTAAAAGCGGTGGTAACAGGGCTCCCTTTGAATACACTCACCACAGGAACTTATCCTCTTGTATTTAATGCCACCGATAGCAGCGGGAACAAAGCTATACCAGTATATAGATATGTAACAGTAATAGCAGATGCAACAGCTCCTTACTTAGCTTTGATAGGAAATAATCCCGACACTGCTGATGCTAATATTACTTATAGTGATCCCGGAGTAATTGCTTACGATTCTGTAGATGGAAATATTGCTAACAATGTAGTGAGAACAGGCAGTGTAAATGTTGCCATATTAGGGACTTATCAATATCAATATAAAGTGGCTGATAAAGCAGGAAATCAAGCAGGACCTATTTCACGCGATGTATTTGTTACTGATCGTGTGAAACCAGTTATCATACTCACTGCACCTAATCCTTATACCATGAATATAGGTGATGTATATACAGAGTCTGGATATAAAGTTACTGATAATTATTCTACTAATTTAACAGTGAATGTTAGCCCAAGTACATTTACAGCTACAAAACCCGATACCGTTTATATAACCTATACGAGCACGGACAGCAGTGGAAATACAGGCACTGTGCAACGTATGGTAATTGTAACCGACAATGTAGGACCAGTTATTAAACTAAAAGTAGGCGATACCATATATACTGAAGCGGGCTTTACGTTTACAGACCCAGGCTATACTGTAACAGATGATTATGATACTGGACTAACCGCTACTGTAATTGGCAGTATCAATATCATGCAATTAGGGGTACAATCTTTAACTTATGTTGCTTCTGACAATTCTGGTAATTCTACTTCAAAAACCAGAACAGTGATAGTGCAAAAAACTAAGAAACCTGTATTAACCCTTAATGGTAAGGTAATAGATTCTGTTATGCAGTTCCAAAGTTATACCGACCTTGGGGTAACTATCACGGATAATTATTATACTTCAGCAACCCTGCAATCTTTGTTAACTATTACAGGAAGTGTCAACACTTCAATACTAGGGAGCTATACCTTAACGTACGGACTTACGGATCCATCGAACATTAAAGCAGATGATGTATCTAGGTCGATAGTTGTATATACTGCAAATTCAATTAGGGGAACGCTGGTAGCTGATGAATTACGTTTGTATCCAAACCCCGCTAATGATGTATTGAACTTGGTATTTACCAACACAACTAAAGCCAAACAAATACTTATATATAATCAAGCAGGACAGTTAGTGTTTAGTGCAAGTGCTCAAGCTACAGATAAAATGATTTCAATGCCCGTTAATGAACTTGCACACGGATTATATTATATAGCTGTGGTAACTAGTGAAGGAAGACAGATAGCGAAGTTTGTGAAAGATTAAAAAGGAGTAAGTGGCTTTACGCGAGATAGCTAACGCAAATTATACAATGTAATATTAAAAGAGCCGATGAGTTTAAATTCATCGGCTCTTTGTTTTTTTATATCATCCGTATGGTCTTGAGTTCCTATTCGCCGCGGCGAACCGAATGGTACTTACCCCTTACTCCTAGTTTCTAATTGCCAGATGCAGCGTTTCTTAAAACAAAAATGTCGTAGTATTTGAAATTTTGGTACGCTTTTTATAAAGTAGGTAGCAAGAAATAAATACAGCCATGAGAAAAATTATTAAAGCAAGCATTTTTAGTATCGTAATACTATTTGTTTGGGCGTTCACTACCAAAGTTGAGCAAGCTGATCCATTTACTACTGGAGAGAAACTTGAATACCGAGTACACTATGGAATGATGGACGCAGCAAAAATTAGCATGACCATTGATACTGGAATTAAAAATGTGAATGGAAAAAACACCATTAGAATTATGGGCGATGGTAAAACTTTGAGCGGCTACGATTGGTTTTTTAAAGTGCGTGACCATTATGAAACCTTTATTGACACACAAACAAATTTACCTGTTAAGTATATACGCAATGTGCAAGAGGGTGGATATAAAGATGTGGAACACGCCACCTTCGACCACCGTAACAATAAAATATATAGTAGCAAAGGAATATATAAATCAGACGGAGCTTCGTTTCAAGATGTGTTGTCAGCTATATATTATTTGCGGGGGCAAAATTTGAAAAACATGAAGAAGGGGGATAAAATTAAAGTAAAATTTTATTTAGATAAAAAAATATATGAATCGGAAGTGACGATAGGTGGAAGGGAGGTTATAAAAACTTCATTAGGTAAATTCAATACTATTATATTAAAACCCAATGTGGTTGTGGATCGTGTATTCCCTAATAAAGATGCCCTTACAATATGGGCCACCGACGATGCGAACTTAATTCCTTTGCGAATAAAAACAGAATTGATGGTAGGCTCTATTAAAGCCGATATCACAAAGATTACAGGTAATAGAAATCCGCTTACCAGCAAAATAAAATAAAACATCAGTTACTCGTTGTATAATAAAAGTCAGGGCTCGTGAGGGTTCTGGCTTTTTTGTTTTTCAAATACTTTAACCCAAGTTGCAGCCGATTGTCATATTACAGTAAACATGTGACGCTTTTCGACCTAAAACAATAACAATTCAGACTAATTTGACTTAGGCTCAAAATGC
>JAWXAU010000103.1 GCA_034439655.1 Bacteroidota bacterium
ATTAATATATGTTCATAGTTTTTGCTATATGCTTCCATATTATAGCTAATCTCTTTACCGTCAATAAATAATTTATAGAAATATTTTACTGTAAAATCATTGCGTTGTATCCCTTGAAATTCATAAGCCGTAAGATTGTCTATTTTTATTTTTGCAAATTTGAGGTTTTGCTATACCAAACCGGCTGGTTTTTCCTTTTTATACTCTTTTATACTTTTGGGGCAAACCAATTCATCGGGCCTGAGAAACACTTCAAGCACACTGCTGTCAAAATCATTGCTTTCAAAACTAACCCGCTCAAATGGCAAAACTTCCACCGTTTGAAGTTTGGAACCAGAGAAGTCTAAATCAAAATCTAAAGTCTGTTGGGCACTGTATTTATAGGTGGAGTCTATAATAAAAGAAAATGCCGATTTTTTCATCTCTGCCATCGTCTTTACATTATTGTTGTCCTCCATCAATACCACCTCAATCTGTCGCTCTCCATCAACAATAATTAGCATGGCATACGATGAAAAACATTCATTGTCTTCCTTGTCAAAATAATATGAATTGAACCCATTTATGATATAATGCTTGGGTTTAATAACATGGGTGCTGCATTGTCGTATTAACTTTTGTTGGTCGAAATTGGTTTCTTTTACATATATAAAATTCTTGCGGTCGGTAGAATGAAATCCATGACCTGCTCTATTTGGCAAAAAACCTTCTGGTGCCACCATCGCCCAACCTGTGCCTGGCAATCTACAATAATTGCTTTCAAACTTATTGTTAATCACACTGTCAACTGACGGACCAGCAAAAGCAGATGCCATTGATAATAGGATACAAATCGATATTGAGAATATTTTATGCAACAGATTCTATGTTTTGTTGATCCTTCGGTTTAAGTCCAGTAAAATTTGAAACCAATGCCTCTGCGGCCTCAAAAGCGGTTTTCAAATCAGCATTAACTAGTACGCTGTCAAATTCATTCTCATACTTTAATTCCGAAACGGCTTTATTCAATCTCACCTCTAGTTGCAATGCTGTCTCGGTCGAACGATTGTATAAACGCTCCTTCAACACTTCAATGGAAGCTGGTTTTACAAAAACAGATAAGGCCTTTTCCCCATATTGTTTTTTTATGTTCAAGCCCCCTTCTACATCTATATCAAAAAGTACATGTTTTCCCATGTCCCACAACCTATCTATTTCCGATTTTAAGGTGCCGTAGAAACTACCCGGATATACTTCTTCGTGTTCTACAAATTCACTGTTGTGGACTTTTTCTTTAAATAAATCTATATCCAAAAAGTAATAATCCCTTCCATCAATTTCTCCAATCCGTCTTTGCCTCGTGCACGCCGAAACCGAAAAAGCCAAGCCATCGAACTTATTAAGTAAGTGCTTGACAATAGTAGTTTTACCGCTACCTGAAGGTGCTGAAAAAATAATAAGTTTTCCTCCTTTTTTCATTTTTGTGAAGGCAAAGATAAACCCTCAAGTATGTATCAACAATTTATTAACGACTCCTATTTGCCCAAAAACTTACATATTAGTTTTGTTCTCAATTAAATAGCTCTATTTCAGACACAAATAAACCTAAAAAAATAGTCAAGATGATTGTTTGTGCTTTATATTTGCCCCCCTTATTTTAAACCTAGAAAAGGTGGTTAAAGAATCTAAATATAACAAAGAGCAATACACAGAATGGTTCAACGCAATGTTGTTGATGAGGCGTTTTGAAGAAAAATCTGCTCAGTTGTATGGCCAACAAAAGATTAAAGGTTTTTGTCATTTATATATTGGCCAAGAGGCAGTTGTAGCTGGCACTATGAGTGCAATTCAAAAAGACGACCGCATCATTACCGCCTATCGAGACCATGCCCATGCATTGGGTTGTGGTATTAGTGCAAATGCTGTAATGGCAGAGCTTTATGGAAAATCTACAGGATGCTCAAAAGGCAAAGGTGGTTCCATGCACTTGTTTAGCAAAGAACATAATTTTTTTGGCGGGCACGGTATCGTTGGTGGGCAAATACCCCTCGGTGCTGGTATGGCCTTAGCCGACCAATATCGTGGAGGCAAGCAAATAACAATTTGTTATATGGGCGATGGGGCCGTGCGTCAAGGAGCTTTACACGAAACTTTTAATATGGCAATGCTCTGGAAATTACCTGTTATTTTTGTTTGCGAAAATAATGGTTACGCTATGGGCACATCTGTTGAACGCACAACAAATATGTTGGAGATTTATAAAATTGGACTCGGCTACGACATGCCTTCAAAATTAGTAAATGGCATGGCGGTAGAAACTGTTCACGAGGCTATAGTCGATGCCGCTAAACATTGCAGAGACGGCAAAGGGCCTGTTTTTCTTGAAATAAAAACCTATCGGTACAAGGGTCATAGTATGAGCGACCCCGCAAAATATCGTACTAAAGAAGAAGTTGAAGGATTCAAACAACAAGACCCGCTTGAAGCAGTGAGGGCTGTTTTGATGTCGAATAAATATCTATCAGAAAAGGAAATTGAAGAAATTGAAACCCGAATTGAAAAGGAGGTAAGTGATAGTGTGGAATTTGCCGAGAACTCGCCATACCCCGATCATGCCGATATATATTCAGACGTGTATGTAGAAAACGATTATCCTTTTATCATACAATAAAAAACATAAAGTATATTATAATATCTATTTAAAATGGAGCAAAACGAAACAACAGAATTCAACCAAGAAAATGTGGATGCATCATCCAAAATGCATAAGAAAAAATTTCATTGGGGTAACTTTTTCATGAACAATAAAAAGGGCCTAACCATTGGCGTTAGTGCTATTGTACTTCTTTTGGGCTGCTACTTGGGCTATAAATATTTTATTGTAGAACCAGGCCAAGAAGAAGCAAATAACAAAGCCTATAAAGCTGAGGACATGATGGATTTTGACGATTCGCTTATGTATGCCATGAACGGAGACGCTAAAATGGGAATTACCGGTTTAAAAGAAATCGCCGATGATTATGGCTATACAAAAGCTGGTAAACGTGCCGCATTAAGGATTGGAAAAATACTTTTGGAGCAAGGTAAAACTGATGAAGCCATTGAATACTTGGAAAAATTTGACCTTGGCGACAAAGTTGCACAAACCCACGCCCTTGGTAATTTAGGACAAGCCTATTCCGATAAAAAGGAGTATGAAAAAGCCGCAAGCTATTTTCAAAAAGCCGCCGATCATGCTAAACTCATAAACATCTCTGCCCGTTATCAAAAATTAGCAGGCTTGGCTTATGAAGAATTAAAAGAATACGAAAAAGCCGCCGACTGTTATCAAAAAGTTCAAAAAGAATATTTCAATAGCGACCAAGCACGAGATATTGAAAAATATATAGAACGTGCCAAGGGACTTGCAAAAACTAAAAAATAATTGATTATATATTCAAAAAAACCCTTGGCTTATTAGATATTTGCCAAGGGTTTTTTTATTTTAAATCCAACCACATGACACAAGCTCCATCAGAAGATTATAAAACACTACAGGTTATCAATGCAGATGATATTCTTATTGGTATTGTCATTGCTCAATGGAATGCTCACATTACCGAAAAGTTACTGCATGGTGCTATAGAAGTATTGGATTATTATAATATCCAGTTTGTGCAAATACAAGTACCCGGTAGTTTTGAATTGCCTTTGGCTGCACAAAAATTAGCTCAACGCAACGACATCAATGCCGTTATTTGCCTAGGGTGCGTAGTTCAAGGTGATACAAAACATTTTGATTATGTTTGCCAAGCATCTGCTCAAGGAATATTAGAAGTAGGTCTTAAGTATAATAAACCTGTTATATTTGGATTGCTCACTACAAATGACGAACAACAAGCACTCGACCGTGCAGGAGGAGTGTTGGGCAATAAAGGAATAGAGGCAGCTATTACGGCAATTAAAATGATAGCTATTTTATGAATATAGTTTTTTATGGCACCCCGCAGTTTGCTGTTCCCTCATTGAAAGCCATAGTTAAAGCGGGCTTTAAAGTAAAGGCTGTTGTTACCATGCCCGATAAACTTGCAGGCAGAGGGATGAAACCAACACCTTCTGCTGTAAAACTTGCAGCTACCGAATTGGGCATACCTGTGTTGCAGCCTGAAAAAATGAAATCTCCTGAGTTTATGCAGCAATTAAAAAACATAAACCCCGATATACAAATAGTTATTGCCTTTAGAATGATGCCAGAAATGGTTTGGAATTTTCCACCAAAAGGTACTTTTAATTTGCATGCCTCCATGTTGCCGCAATATCGAGGAGCAGCCCCCATCAATCGAGCTATAATGAATGGTGAAATAAGCACAGGGCTAAGTACTTTTTTTTTAAAACATGAAATTGACACCGGCAATATTATTATACAAAAGGAAATGCCCATATACCACGACGAAACATTTGGTAAATTGCACGATAGAATGATGATGGAAGGTGCGGATCTTGTAGTGCAAAGTGTAAAACTTATTGAAAAAGGCGACCTTGAATTACAACCTCAAATAGAAACGCTCGAGTTAAAACATGCACCAAAAATATTTAAGTCGGATTGCGAAATAAAGTGGTCGTCCAACTGTGAAGAAATATATAATAAAATAAGAGGGTTAAGCCCTTTCCCTGCTGCTTATACTACCATTAATGGTGAACCATTTAAAATATATTTTGCTAATTTTGAAATAAACAAACAGCATGGATTGCCGGGCGAAATTATTATAGAAAAACACCTCATGAAGATAACCTGTAACAATGGTTTTATATGTCCGACAGAGGTGCAATTGGCAGGAAAAAAAAGAATGGCAGTTATGGACTATGTGAATGGTTTAAAAGGTCAAAGCTCAATGTTAGCTGGTTCTTGAGTGGGTTTATTGTTAGGCAGCCTCCACTTCTGCATTGATTTTCTGTGATAATAAATGGCAAACAATAGCAATATAATTGAGGCGATAAATGCACCCACAAAGCTAAACATGGAAAATAACAAGGTGCCTATAATAGGTGCTAGTAAACCTCTAATTCCAGTAAGCGAACAATGAATTGCTTGATACGTGGCCACTTGGTCATTCGGTGCAAAATAACTGCTCCCTATTCCCCACAAAATAGTCATACTACTTTGAAAAAAGCCATATGCCAAATATGCCAAGGCTAAAAATACAAATATCCGAATGCTATTCATAGGGATTGTTTGATGAAAGAAATATGCTCCTATCATCAATACAAAAAACAAAGCACATATAATAAAACTCATATTGCCAAACTTTCTAGGATCTTTCCGGTCCAGTATCAATCCAAATAGCGGGAATGTCAGTATAGCTAATACCAAAGCTATTCCTTTGTATCCAGCCACTTCACTATAATTCAAATCATATTCGTCATTCAAAAATTTTGCGACCACGCCCAAGTTCATCAAAAAGGCGACGCCATATATCATCATACCAATTTGAAAATCCCTAAAGGGTTTATTCTCTGTGAGTATTTTAATCGATTTATCCAAAGTATTGCCCCACGATTCAAATAAACTAATATCATCATAATACTTTTGCTCTGTTTCGTTTCTTATTTTTGATATGAGATAAATGGAAAATAATCCCAGTACTCCCAATACTGGATAAACATAAGCAAACGACGTGGGAACCTCGTCCAAAAGCCAGCCAAACAATAAACTTGATACCAGTTGTGTAAACAAATTAATAGACCAGGAATAACTATATAATTTACCTAATTTGTCAGGACTATAATTTAGCTTGAGTAAGTGATTAATTAGTGGAATAGTAAATGGCGATGCAAAATAAAAAAGGAGAAACACCATCAAAAAAACATTCTGAACCCAGTCACTTTGCAATTGATCCTGGGGAAGAATAGGGAAGAAAATAAATAATAGTAAGGGTATCCTTGTAAATAACCCTATTCGCGAGAGCAATCTTTTTTTATTGACCACCTTCTCGTAAAACTGGGTGAAGAATATACTAAATGGCAGTACCAAAACTCCCAACTGAAACAGTAAACTAATCTTAAATAAATCAGGATGGAAGTTTTTTTGAAACACAAATTCATTTAAGGTAAAACTACCCAATATAAGCCCATCCAAAAGGCTATACACCGTATGCAATAAAAAGGTACGCCTTTCATTTTCGCTTAGGTCGGTGTATACATTAAGTATACTGTTCATATAGTTTGGCTTCACCAGAAAAGGTTATAACATTTGAGCAAAAAAAAAGCGGACTAAAGCCCGCTTTTAAATATTATTAAATAAAATTAAGCTTTATATATTTTTATTCTTACTTCAAATCCTGATCCACCGCCATTCACTTTACGTATTTCGAGTTCAATTGTTTTTCCAGATGGAAGAGCATCCCAGTCAGAGAATGAATCACGCTTTTTCTCATCTATATTTGTTTCACCTCCATTTGCATTTTGGGGTTGTTTGCTTTCGCTAAAGAAAACCGTTTTTAGGTGTTCTCCAATATTGTCATAGCCCCATGACTGCATGCCAGCAGTACAGCCTTGCAATTTGGTTTTAAGGTCGCTGAATTTAGCTTTAGCAGCATCTTCGCTAACACCACTAACCATAGTGGCTATATACCATCCACTATTTTCTTCTATTACACACGATTTAGCACCTGCTATGTTTTGTGTTGCAGTCCATTGGCCATCGTATTGGGCACCAGAAAACTTGCCTTTCATGGCTTCAAACCCTGTACTGGAAGCATCAACAACAGCAGTAACGTTACCGCAAAGGTCTTGTGCCGTAGTTACGCCATAAGCGAACAAAAGAGCGGCAAATAATGATAATTTTTTCATGACAGATTTATTTACTTTTTTGCAAAATAAAGATACTTTTCCCGTTTATTCAAACATTTCAACACTTAAATGTTTAAAAACATTTCAGTTAGTTGATTGTAAGAGTATTGCAGTTATCGTATCAAATGTACTACTCCATTTTTACTATACTCATAACCATCCATTCCGCGTCCTCTCAATACCCACATATATACGCCATCTGGCATCAATTTGTTGCGTGACGTACCATCCCACCCAACTGTATGATCTGTGGTATAAAATACCTTCTGGCCCCAACGGTCGTATACTATAAACTCAAATTTCTTTATCTCATCATCAAGGTTTTTGTTGAATACTGATATCAAAATGGGTTTAAATACTTCATTCTTCAATGGCCCCCTATCATTAGGCGTGAATGCATTGGGAATCCATATACGTGAAGGAACAACTGCACAACCTATGTTAGAGATGCTCGTATCGCCAAAGACATCGTTTTCGAGAGCCATAATCCTATAACAATAATTTGTGGTTATCTCTTCGTGTACTTCTTTATCTATATAAGGAGTATCGAATGTATTAAGGGTTGCAAGGGTTTGCCATACTCCATTGAAGTCGAGTTGCACTTTGTATTCCTTTATTCCATTTGCCCAAAACTCATAAGGAGTCCACGCCAAATGCACATATTCATTTTCTACTCTGGCCTTTAACAAAATGGTTTTGCCTATATCGGTACTTGTTGGGCTATAGCTTCCACAATAGTCCTCCACACTTACTCGATAGGTATAAGATGTGTCCTTTACATCTACATTTACATCGGTAAAACTTGTTTGGTTATTAGCCACAATCCCATAACGGTTTATCCAGGTATTTCCTCCATCGATACTCCTGTCAAGAATATAGTTTTTGATAGCACTGTGAGCACTTCCATTCCAACTTGTATGGGTATATCTGTCATTTACTACCGTAGACCTTGTGATACCTACAGCCGTATCGGGGCTGCTATATGGAGGGTGGTTCATACTCTTGTTACTTAAAGATTGGTATAACCCATTTCGGCTATACGCCAATACCACATACTGATAGTCAGAATCGCAAAGAAGTGAGTCGACTATTGAAGTATCAGTAGCTTGCATTGTTTTAAATAAGTTTAGTGTGCCGAAAGTACCGAAAAGTCCTGTATTCCTATATACCTCATACTTCGCTATTCCATTTACGCCCCAACCTATATAAGGAGTCCATGATACCAAATTTGTCATAGGAGCATAGGTAGATGCTTTTAGCAACATGGTGGTATGCACCACACTGGGCAATGATGTATACTTACAAGTATCGGTTGTTGTTATAAAGTAACTATAGGTTTGACTATTTACCAAGTTTGCACCACCATCATTAAATGTAGTATCAGTAGTATTTGAGCTACTATATACATTCAGAGGGTTGGGGTCTAACCTATATAACTTGTTGTCATCAAAACTAGAATCGGTATTTATATCCCAAAATGCAATTATTTGCTCAAAACCAGAAGTTGTATCTACTGTCACATAAGTAAGTTGTGTAACAACGGGCGGAATAGAATCATCTACAAATATGAAATTATTTTTGGTTATGGTGTCTTTGCACCCATTAGAATTGGTAATATAGAATGCTACTGTTTTAAAACCTGCCGTTGCATAAATATGGGCCGCGGGAAACTGATTGGTGTCGGTTGTGGCATCTCCAAAATCCCATAACCAGTTTGTTAAGGCTACGTCCGAAGTACTAACATCGGTGAAAGAAACATTATCCCCAAAACAGGTACTTGGTTTATTGCTTACAAAGTCAGCTACTGGTTTTATATAAACGGTGAATAAGTTAATAACTGTAGTTGAATCAACGCATCCTAATGAACTTGTTGCAATCAATTTCACCGAGTGTTTGCCAGGAGGCAATGATACAACGGGGTTTTGCACAGTAAAATCTATGGTGCCATCCAAATCTATATCCCACTGGTAATTATTTGCATACAAGGTTGAATCACCGAATAAGGATGCTGTAAATGGTTCACAGCCTGTGGGTATTGGTGTGTACATTTTAGGTTTCGGTTTGTCGTTCACTATAACACGGGTGGTTATGGTAATACTGTCTGGGCAATTATTCAAATTATTGGCCCATAGTTTTACGTTATACTGTCCTACACCAAAACCGATTTTGGGATTTGCCAAAGTGGAAGTAACCCCATTTCCAAAATCCCACTTATAACTATTGGCATATGATGAACCATTGGTAAAAACAACCACTAGGGTATCACAACCCAGTGAATCGCTAACAGTATAGGAAGGAACAGCCCTGCGGTATACGGTTATCAGATTATTCTTAGTTAAAGAGTCTACACATCCGTATAAATTAAAACAATATTGTTTTACCGTGTAAGTGCCTGGTATATAACTATGCGATGGATTTCTCAAATTAGAAAAAGTACCATCTCCAAAATCCCATAAAACACTATCGGTAATAGTAGATGAATCTGTAAACTGTGCAGTGAAAGGTTCGCAGCCTTGTGTTTTGTCGACCCCAAATTTAGGTTGTGGAATATCATAAACTTCTACGAGGGTATCATAGGTAAGCGAGTCTGCACAATTATTTACATTGTTTGCCCAAAGTTTAACATTATAATACCCTGGGGTATAAGTGTGCGTTGGATTTATTGCTGTCGATGTTTTAGTATCTCCAAAATCCCACGAATAGCTGCTTGCATTTGTTGAAGTATTGGTAAACGTGGCAAACAGACTATTACATTCTGCTGTGTCATTAACTGAGAAAGAAACTTTTGCTCTTTTGTGGCTCACAATATGGTTTGTTTTAATAATGGAATCGGCACAGCCCGAGCCGTTAGTTACCCATAGTTTAACAGTATAAGTGCCAGGATTAAAATGAATTATTGGGAACTGGCTAGTAGAATCAGTTCCGTGTAAATAACTGAAAGTAGAAGGGGTGATAGTCCAACGCCAAACTGTTGTATACTTTGAAGTATCTGTAAGCTGTACTTCCATAGGCTCACATTGTTGGGTTGTATCTGATCTAAAATATGCTTTAGATCTCTTATATACCACCACGCTATCTGGGTTTTTGTTATTTGCCAACGGATACTGAGCATAACATCCAGCACCGTCGGTTGCTGACAATGATGGATAATACACACTATACAACGAATTTCCCGGCGAATAGTAGGTATGGCTCTTAGGAACACTACCATTTGTTTGTGTAGTACCATCGCCAAAGTCAAATGTAGGCTGCTTAATTTTATAGCTTTTGTCGACAATAGAAATATTAAGAGGCTCACACCCGATACTGTTAATCAAATCAAATTTAGGAACCGGCCCATTAAATCTGAGATAACAAGGAATAAACAAAGTATCTGAGCAACCATTGGCGTCCGTGGTAATCAAAGTAACATCCTTACACGAGTCATTTGTTTGGTAATAGTTAACCGCACTGTCGGAAGTAGTGGTTAAGGTATTTCCATCTCCAAAATCCCATTTATATAATACTGCGTTGATAGAACTACCTGCGTAAAAACGAGCTAACTGAGGAGCACAATAAAAGAAGGTATCAGAGGCGTAATATTTAGGGACACTTCTTTGTATACAAATGGTATGAGATATTGTATCACTGCAGGTTCCTTTGTATACTGTTTGTCTTATCTGATAACAACCTGAATCCAAAAACTTTACTTTAGGGCTTGTGGGTGTTCCGTATACAGTTGAATCAAAAATTACTTTTGATGCCATAGAGGCGGGTAACACAGTCCATTTAACCGAAGAAGGGCTATTCTGCGAACCATCAGTTATAGATATGTCTTCTTTCATACATCCTCCTTGTGGAATATTGAACCCTGCAACTACACCAATTGTTACATAACCGACTTTAACAATATTGGGTGCTGTGCAACTATCTGCATTTTTTATGGTCAGGGTAACATCGTATGAGCCATTGTCTCCAAAAGTAATATTGGTGCTGGCAGAATTCGGATTTGCTATAGTTACATTGGTACTGGGGTTTACTGACCAAGAATACTTTAGTGCTCTTGAATTTTTGATTGGATGATTCGTTGAATCTACATTAAGTGTGTCGAATTTAATAGCGGTGTTTTTACACCCTGAAGTAGTAACTGCTTTAAAATCACCTCCGATTGAGCTTACTTTTATATACTTCATCCGTGCAATACTGTCTTTGCAGAATCCAGGTTTATTGACCACATAGGCTACGTCATATATGCCCCAATCATTAAAAACTATAGAGGGTGCCCCAGTTAGCCATACTGTACTATTCGTGTTTTTATAATACCACGTTTCGCTTAGAACTAAGACAGGTGATGAGAATCCCTTGGGTGACACATACGAAGTAAATGAAACCTGATTGCCGGCACAGATAAAATTTGTGTCTGCGTGAATAGAATCAATCTTTGGGGAAGCCACTGTAATTGTGTCCCAGATAGTGTCTCTACAGCCAAAATCAGTATAAACCATTAATTGAACCAAATATTTTCCTGTATCGGTAAACTTGTACCGCATCGTGTCTTTAGGGGAATTAAAAGAAGTTAATTTATACCGAAGAATTTGGGACGTATCTAGTTTATTGAACAAAGTAAATTCCTTCCTTATTGTATCAATAGAAAAAGCCGCTGTTGTATTTTTTATTAAAACAGAGTCATAGGGGCACAGGGTCTTGGGGCTTATGGACATAGTAGCCACTGGGTCTTTTATACTCAAAAAATTATTTAGCGTAACCACATCAGAACAACCATTTGTGTTCGTAACAGTTAACCTTACTGTATAAACGCCACCCTTCAAAGGTGTCGTTCGTAGGGTATCGCCCGTAACAAGGGAATCTGTCTTGTTGGGATTCCCAATAGTGCCTGTAGAATCAGACACTTCCCATTTATAGGTATTTGTTCCCAATTTAGGAACAGTGGAAGTATCGGCCTTTAGTCTAAATGTATAAGGCGGTGAACAATATTTTACTACACCATCAATTGTGCTTGCAGAAGCTTTCGGATACAGCACTCTTACAGGCCAACTATAATACTTTTTACAACCGTTCAAGGTGAAACGAAGTTGCTGGGTACTAATACCGAAATTTGCAAAAACCCCAACAAACGTATCTGATTTTGCACTGGGCTGATATACCGAATAATTGTTTGAAGAATACCAATATGCAACACCGCCTGGGTATGAACTAAAGTTCTTTATAATAAATGTATCTTTCTCTCCTTTGCAAAAAGAAGTATCATTAACACTAACTTGAAGAGCTGCGGAATCGCCCGTTCTTAAATAATTTTTCTTGTATTCAGTAAAAGTACACCCTACTGAATTCGTTACTTGCAAAGACACATCATACTGCCCTACTGATGAATAAGTAATGGTTGCAGGTGTTAAGTTTGTGTCCGTCGAAGGGTTACCACTCGGGAAATTCCAAAGATAACTGGTTAACGTTGTTCCATTACTGCTCACAGAAGGTGTGAATTTCGCTTTGTGAATTAAGCATCCAGCCGTGTCGGGAGTGGAAAAATCGACACTAACCTTGTTATATACACAAACAGCTGAATCATAGGTCTTACTAATAGTACAACCATCCGTATTTTTAAGACTCACTATCACTTTTTTACAGCCTGTGGTCGTAATTTTATGTTTAATATTGCTTTTGTTTTGATATACTGTACCATCAATAATAATGATGCTGCTTACAATATTTGGTGTGTTGTCAATAAACGTTAAGGTATCAGGACCATTGCATAATATCGATGGCGAAAAGGTAACGTTGGGCGTAGTCGCTACGCCTAATTTGTACATGCTATCTCTCACTATAGTACAAAGTAAATTACCATTCCCGTCAAGCACTTCCACTTTTATATTTATGTATCCGTTGTAGCCAACATATTGTTTGCTAGCGGTATCAGCATACTGATTTATTGAAGTTGCCCCAAAATAGTATTTAAACTGCGAGCCTGATGCATAACCTGAAATTTTAAGTCTTACCGTATAATAATCGCAGGAGCTGTCCTTATCCATGTATATGGTAGAATCGGCAGAATTGTTGTAGTTACGAATGGTTTTTACAGCCTTCAAAACCAAGCTAGAACACTGAGCATTTGCTTCGTTGTTTAAACTTGAAATCAGCAAGAACATGCTTGCTATTATTGAGGTTAAAACAATACGTTTGTAAAGTTTTATCATATATCTATTTGTGTATAAAATTAACATGCGAATTTAGAGGTTTGAAGGTGAAAATTAAAAATTATTTTACTACGCTTATTATCAAGTTGTTTTCATTGTTTTCTTGTGCTTTAAATCTTTCTGAAATTCTCAAAAAATCTACGCTAACTAACTCTCCATCCGAATTTTGTATTACAAAGACCTGCTCCTTATCAAAAAGGGTCATCTTAAGGTCGGTAAGCATGTCGCTTACTTTTTTAGCCCCGCCAACCCCTTTTAGCATTATTTTATCCGATGCTTCCCAGTGCCTTAAGGTAAGAGGGTAAGAGAGATTGCTTTTGCCTATGGTAAGGGTTTCACCACCTAGCGATGCTCCGCTGGAAGCGTGTTGAATTTGCAATTCTATATCGCCCACTTTTTGTCGGAACGAACCTATTTGTTCCTCTGTAATATTATATCTAGGTAATTTTCTTTCCATTTTTTTTCTAAGAATTAAACAGTCGCGGTCTTTTAAAATTTGGTGGCTTTGGGTCTCCCATATTTTGCCAGGTTGTTTATGTAATGACAAAAAAATGTTCTTTGTGGTTGCGTAATTGAAACCATATTTTTTTAAAATTTCCCATAAGAGTGCCTCACTTATGTTGTTTTTCAATAGCTTATCTATATTTATATAGGCAAATTCTCCCTTTTTATGAATACATTTTTTTTCCATTTTTTTTAAATTGGCTTCAAAAAACGCTATGTACTGGAGGGTTGCCCGACTATTGTCATAAACTGTTTCTACAATATTGGGATTCAACTTTTTCAATAACGGTATAACTTCGTTTCTTAAAAAGTTGCGGCTATAGTTATTGCTGTTGTTACTTAGGTCTTCTCTCCACCCTATTGAAAGGAGATCAGTCATTCTGTCAATGTCCTTACGAGTATAACACATTAATGGGCGAACGATCTTGTTTTTCTTGTTTCCAATACCAGCATATCCTCTAAGTTTAGAACCCTTTATCAAGTTATGTAAAATAGTTTCCAAGTTATCATCTTTGTGGTGGGCTGTTAAGATATATTGAAAACCATGTTCAATGCTAAGCTGCTCAAACCAATCATACCTTAACTTACGTGCCGCTTCTTGGGTTGAAAATTTATGCTTAACTGTGTATTCCTTTGTGTCAAATTTAATAGCGAAAAACGGGATATTAAATCGTTGGCAATACCCCTTTACAAAATCCTCGTCAGCTATGCTATCATTGCCCCGGAGCTGGAAATTGCAATGTGCCACTGATATATTATATCCAGCTTCTTTCAGTAAATGGAGCATGAGCATTGAGTCTCTCCCGCCACTTACTGCCGCGATTAGCTTATCGTTTTTAGAAAAAAGTGCATTTGATTCGATATGTTTTTCAAATTTTGTGTACATGGCGGCCTTGCTATTATCCTACAAAATAAAGCAGATAGCCTTACAAATCCAATTTGACATGGTATTTGCACTTAATTTTGCACCTACATTTTTTGATATTGAAAATCCCGAACCTCCGAATACCTTTCTTTATTATTGCATTGTGTTCTCATTGTGCCATCAGCTCTGCACAGCAAGTTACGCGTATTGAAATATTGAGCAGCAATGAAATGAGTTTTGATCAGAGCAAGTTTGGAAATGTGAAAAGGCTAATAGGAAATGTTGCTTTGAAAAACGAAAATACCATTATGACCTGCGATAGTGCCTATATGTTCGATGAAGACCAAAATTTTGAAGCCTTCTCCAACGTAAAAATTAATCAAGGAGACAGTGTAAATGTAACAGCCAAGCATTTGCTATATGGAAGCAAAGACAAAATAGCCCACCTGGACGGCAATGTATGGCTAACACAAGGCAAAATGACCTTAAATACTGAAAGGCTCGATTATTCACTTAAAGATAAAAAAGCTTACTACAATACACCTGGTAAACTCACTAACAAAGAAAGTGTGCTTACCAGCCTCAGCGGCGAGTATTGGACACAAAGCAAGGAGGCACATTTTAGGCAGCGGGTAAAACTCAAAAATCCTGAATATGAATTACTCACAGATACGCTTATATATAATACTGGCAGTGAAGAGTCTCGATTTTACGGAGTGAGCACCATTGTAACCAAAACCGACAGTATTTATGCTCTAAAAGGCTGGTACAATACCAAAACGGGAATAGGGAAATTTGCAAATCAGGTCTCCATAAAAACTGGCGGGCAAACTTTAAATACTGATAGTTTATATTACGACCAAAACCTAGGTAAAGGTTATGCCCACGGCCATTTAAACTTTTTTGATAGTACAGAAAAAATGCATCTAAAAGGAGACGAGGGTTATTATAATAAAGTGCCACAAATGATGCAAATGAACAACAATGCTTTTGCAAGTAAAATAATGGGACAAGACACTGTTTTTATAGGGGCAGATACTTTATATTACCAAGGAGACTCCATAAAACACGACCGGAGAATGAATGCTTGGGGCCAGGTCAAATTATTTAAAAACGATGTACAGGCTATTTGCGATACGCTGTGCTATATGATAGATGATAGCAATGTATCGATGTTTAAAAATCCTGTATTGTGGAGTTCCGAAAATCAATTAACAGCAGACAGTATATATATATTTTTAAGCCATGACCAGATTGATCACATTGTGCTGCAAAAGCATGGCTTCATTGTTTCACACGAAAAAGGCCCGCACTATAATCAAATTAAAGGGGATAGCCTGGTCGGTATTTTTGATTCGGGCGAAATAAAACGCGTAAAAGTATTCGGCAACGGGCAAAGCATTTACCATGTGCGTGAAGACACTAACAAATATACAGGATTAAACGAAATAGCTTGCCCCGTTATGGAGGTTTTTCTCTCGCAAGAAAAAGTTAAAGGCATCAAATTCATGGGCAAAAGCACAGCGACTCTTCACCCAATAGGAAAAACCAAAAGTGAAAAATTCAGATTAAAAGGCTTTACATGGAAGCAAAATCTGCGTCCCCCTAAGCCTCTGTATGATTTTTAATATCATAATTAACAATTTGTTAAAAAAATATTTTTTTAACAAGCAACTATTTTGCTAAAATTGCGTACTAGTAATTACACGCCCTATATTTTTAACCAATAGCACCTTTTTTTTATTTAAAGTAAATTAAAATGGCACATTCAAAAATTATTTCGCATTTTTTGATTATTGCTATTGTTTTTTGCATTGCAGCTCAGTTAACAGGCTCTCAGTTAAGGCTTACATTGGTTGTGTTGGCAGTATCTCCTTTGTTTGTTTTTGCTCTAACGTTGGCCAAGCGATATATGACAGACGAGCATTTGATTGAAGACGATACGATTTAGGGAGCCAAATCGTAACAAAAACCGTTAGTTAGCTAACGGTTTTTGTTTGCATTCGGCAGTAGTTTAATTTACGTGCTCTTTTCATCAGAATAGTTCATCAGGCAAAATGATAAAGCATAAGAATACGAGCTACATATAACTTTTTGTTTGGCTAATCGGTAATCTTAAGGCAATTTTGCCGGAATGAACAACACACAAAACAGCAAACCACAAACAGGTTTTTTTCATATCTATTGGTCTAAACTTAGCCGCAATCAGCGGTTTTGGCTTGTCACCTTATCAAGTCTTAATGTCATCTTCTTTCTTATTATGCTAATAGCAGCAGGGGCAGGTTTTGTGCCTATCACCTTATTGCTATTGATTGGTCAAGGTCTTTTATTCGCGTATTATCATTATTTCAATGCGTCCAAACCTAAAAACAAAGTACGAGAATGGGTTGATGCTATTGCTTTTGCAGTAGTTGCGGCTACTATTATTCGCAGTGCTTTTATGGAAGCATATACCATACCAACGCCCAGTATGGAACGATCACTTCTTATTGGTGATTTTTTGTTTGTAAGCAAGTTTCACTATGGCCCGCGTATGCCCATGACACCGCTTTCATTTCCTTTTGCTCACCACACTTTACCTTTTACTGAAAAATCCAAAAGCTATATCGAATCTCTTCAATTACCATATTACCGGTTGCCCGGTTTTAGCAGTGTGCAACGTGGTGACGATGTAGTATTCAACTGGCCTGCTGATAAAGTAAACAATAGACCTGTAGATAAAAAGGAGAATTATATAAAACGCTGTATAGCCATAGCAGGCGACACCTTGCAGTTGATCAACAGTGAAGTGTACATCAATGGCAAACTACAACCAAAACCTGAAAAGTACCTGGCACTTTATACTCTAACGGCAAGCTCGCCACTCGATCCCGCAACAATACGCGATTTAGGTTTCCGCTATAATCCCGAAAAATACAATACTAAATATCAACCAGGTTCTGGAGAGTTTTACGACAATGTTGTGCCCGAAGACTTGAGTAAGAATATATACCGAGTACATGCCACAAACGAGCAAGCCGAACAACTTAAAAAAATGCCTAACGTAACCAAGCTCGACCGATATATATATAGTAAAGACATGCCTATTGGCGACCCTATGCATAGCGATTTTGGTTTTCGTGCTCCCGACGCTTTCCAGTGGTCTCTCGATTTTTATGGCCCCTTGGTTATACCCAAAAAAGGGATGACTGTTCCCTTGGACAGTGCTCATTATTTTGTATATGAAAAAGCAATTCACGATTATGAGGGAATGCAAGATTTACAATGGACCAATGGAAAAGCTTACAATGGAAGTACGCCAATAAATAGCTATACCTTTACAATGGATTATTATTGGATGATGGGAGATAATAGATATAATTCGGAAGATAGCCGTTTTTGGGGATTTGTACCCGAAGACCATATAGTAGGTAAAGCTGTTTTTATTTGGCTAAGTTGGGACAGTTATGCCAAAGGATTAAACAAGGTACGCTGGGACAGGCTGTTCCATTTGCCTAATTAATATAGTCTGTTTCGATATAAGCATGATGAAGTCAGCGATATTAACGCAATTAAATGAAGTTCTTCAAGTAACGGAAAGTCCAAAACCAATTTTGGCAAAAGGCGAGGTGCTGGTAGCAATAAAATCTGCTGCACTTAATCACCGAGATGTGTTTATACAACAAGGATTATATTCGGGAATTAAAATTCCAGTGATTCTTGGTTCTGACGGGTCAGGAATAGTTTCTGAAATTGCCGAGGGGGTTGATTCCAATTGGCTGAATAAAGAGGTGATTATGAATCCTGGACTCAATTGGGGCAATAACCCAAAGCACCAAGCCAAAGATTATATAATAATGGGCACGCCCACCAATGGAACTTTTGCCGAATATATATCTATTTCAGCAGAACTCCTGCACCCCAAGCCTTCACATTTAGACTGGAACGAAGCTGCCGCATTGCCCCTTGCTGGTTTAACAGCTTTTCGTGCATTAATGGTGCAAGGGAATTTGCAACTAACTAACAAAGTATTGATAACAGGCATTGGCGGCGGTGTTGCCCAAATGGCACTGCAATTTGCAATAGCCAATGGAAACGAGGTATGGGTTACCAGCAGCAGTGATGATAAGCTACAAAAAGCCTTTGAGCTTGGTGCTAAAGGTGGAATAGATTATAAAAAAGACAAGTGGAATAAAGAGTTGGTCCAACAGGCTGGCGAGTTCGATGTAATCGTCGAATCAGCATGTGGATCTGGCTTTGGGGCGGTGGTAGATTGCTGCACACCAGGAGGAAAGGTTTTAATATATGGTGGTACTGCTGGAAATATTGGAAATATTATACCTGCTAAAATATTTTGGAGGCAAATAGCTATTATAGGTTCTACCATGGGTTCCAATGAGGACTTTGCGGAGATGCTGGCCTTTGTGAACAAGCATAAAATTACACCCACGGTGAGTCATGTTTTTCCTTTGGAACAGGCACAAGATGCTTTAGATTTTCTGAATACAGGAAACCAATTTGGCAAGGTGGTGTTAAGTATATCATAATACTTTTCACAAAGTATAAAACTCTATCTTTTCAGTATTGTGAACTCTTATTACACCAATGCTCACTAGGTTCACCAACATTCTTTGTGCTCGCCAACGGGCTATATTGAGCATTTGGCAAAGTTCCTTGATGGTAATGCGGTCATGACTAGTCAAAAAATCGAGCAAGGCTTTTTCTTTTGACGAATAGTTTATTTTTACGCCATCATTGCTGTTTTGTTTTCGCAATACTTCCACCATCACTTTGCTGGCCAATAGACTTTCGTCCTTCACACGAATATAAACCCACCACTTTCCATCTTCATCTTTGGCTGCATAGGGTCTATGTTCTCCTTTTGGTATGGCCACCTCCAAAATAGTTTTGCCTTCAAACTCCCATTCTTCTATAGTAATGTCGATTGCCGGTTTGCAAAAGAAACCTGCAGCCATATCGAGCATATATTTTTCTTCGTCGCTTCGAATCCCGCTAATACTGCCATTATCATTGACGCCTACCAATAACTTACCACCTTTGTGGTTGGCAAATGATACCATTGTTTTGGCGATTTTGCTTACAGAGGTAATGGTTTTCTTGAAGTCGAGTATCTCGCTTTCGCCGCCTAAAATTAATTGGAATATATACTTTGGGACACTCATAGAACAATAAGGCAAAATAAATGGCAGTGAATATATATTCAAAATAATTTTATCCCTATATTTGTATAACCATCACACCCTCAAATTTCAAACTGCCAACTGTAACCTGTGTAATGTGAAATGCAAACTACTAAATAAAAAATCTTCCAACCCAACCCAACCATCCCTAAAATAAAATTGTCATTACAACAACCCTTGATTAAGCAAAGCCATATAGACCAATTAGACGAGCAGAAAATCATTGACGGGGCAATAAGGAAAGACCATGCCTGCCAAAAGTGGATTTATGAAAAATTCGCTAACAAAATGATGGCTGTTTGTTTACGCTACACAGCCGATGCTGATGAGGCCAAGGACTTGCTGCAAGATTCGTTCATTCGCGTGTTCGATTACCTGCACCAATTTGGGCACAAAGGCTCGCTTGAGGGATGGGTAAGACGGGTGGTTGTAACCTCGGCACTCAACCATTACAATGTGGCAAAAAGGAGGTTTACGGATGTAGACATAGACGCAGTAGACTGGGAAAAAGGGGCATCGTACACGCCTTATAACGCCCAGTACACCATGGAAGAGTTGACCATGTTGATAAAGCAACTACCGCCCATGGCACAAACGGTTTTCAATCTATTTGCCGTGGATGGATATAGCCACAACGAGATTGCGGAGATGCTTAGTATTAGCGACGGCACATCGAAGAGCAATTTGTTTAGGGCAAGGGCATTATTACAAGAAAAATTAAAAAATTTAGAACAACATAGTTATGGACAAGTTAGACAACATAGATGATTTGTTTGCCAAATTGAACAATGATGAAAAACAAACCCCAGCAGGGGTTTGGGAATATATCTTGGCCGATCAAAAAAGAAAAAAGAGAGCAGGTGTCCTTTGGTGGTACTATGGCTCCGCAGGGTTGCTATTGGTGGCGGGGCTTATGGGCTATTATCAGTTTAAAAAGGATAAAAAGCATTTGCAAGCCTATACAATAGCAAAAGCATTTGCAAACAACGATCTTGCTGCCAGCAACAATACTGATGCAAATAATAATGCTGTGGCACAAACACCCGATACCCTAAGGTTATCGGCAGTAAATAATATGGTATATTATACAGCCGAGGTGGCACTCGCTAAATATAAGGAGTATGCTAACACTACAGAGCATATAGTAGACAGGAACAGTGGCATGGTTGAGCCCGATATGAAAAATATAATCAAGCCTAATGATGTTGTTACTCGTACTGCCAATATGGAGTATGAAAAAGCGGAGGCTCCGCCAACAGATATTCGCCTTAATAAAAAAGACTTGAGCAAAGAAAAAGAAGAAAAAGATAAGACTATTAGAAAAACCCCTAACTCTAAAAGCCAAAAATACTTTGTGGAGGTGGCACTAACGGCTAATCGTTCTTACCGTACGCTAAGTGGAGATGCAAGCCTAAGCGAACATATAAACCAACGCAACCGCTCAGAGGTAGCATTAATTACCAAGCCCGCACTAGCTATTACAGTGGGCAAGGAACTAAACAGAAATTGGAATATACAAACAGGGGTTCTGTATAATGTGCAGGGGCTGAGTGCCAGCTATACTGTATCAACCGCACAGAGGAAAGTGTTTGTAGATATTGACCCAACACTGAAGAAATACGATACCACTGCTAGTTATATATACATACAAGACTCGGTATATAAACTGGAAAAAGGTATTAGTATAAACGGTGACCAAAAATATCATTATATAAGAATACCTGTTTTGGGCGAGTGGAAATTAGAAACACGCAAGCTTACTGTATATGCGGGTGGTGGCCTGTCGCTAAATATATTACTGGCAGCCCGAGGTGATGTGCAAGATTATCAAAGTGCCCAATCAGGTGTGTTTGTGCCCGTGACCCAATTGGCCTTGCAGCGTGTGGGTTGCGATTTTATGGGAAGGGCAGGTGTCCTTATGCCTATCTTTGGCAGGCCCGATATGAAAGTATCTTTTGGTTTCCGTGGCATGTTTAGCCCTGTCTCGGTGTTTGGCAAAGATGTACCACTCAAACAACATAACTACTCTTTTGCTCTTGAGTTGGGAATTAGGAAGATGCTGAAGTAATAGTTACGAGTTACCTGTTGTGAGTTGCGAGAGGGCAGTATAGATATATCTAGTCCCTATTACCTCACTCCTGCTTCTACTATCTGCTGCACATTATACTGCCCCGCTTCCAGTTTTTCTTTTACTTCTTTAAAGGCTTTAATAGTTCTGTCTACATCGGCAACAGTATGCACGGCTGTGGGTATCAAACGGAGCATAATTACATCTTTGGGTACTACAGGGTATACTACTATAGAGCAGAAAATATCATAGTTTTCACGCAAATCTAAAGTTAGTGCTGTGGCCTCTGGTATGGTGCCATTGAGCAATACTGGGGTTACAGGGGTGGTGGTAATACCTATATTAAAACCTGCATTCCTTAAACCGTTTTGTAGGGCACTTACTATTTTCCATAGGTTGGCTTTTAGTTCGGGTTGTGTGCGTAGCAGTTCCAATCTTTTTCTTGCTCCCTGCACCAAAGGCATGGGCAATGATTTGGCAAATATTTGTGAGCGGCTATTATAGCGTAAGTAGGTTATTACTTCTTTAGTGCTGCCTATAAAGGCACCTATAGAAGCCATACTTTTAGCAAATGTGCTAAAGTATATATCGATACCATCCATGCAGTTTTGCTCTTCTCCAGTGCCTGCTCCTGTTTTGCCCATGGTTCCAAATCCATGTGCATCGTCCACAAACAAACGGAAATTATATTTTTCTTTTAGTGCTACTATATCTTTCAAATTGCCCTGTGCTCCACTCATACCAAATACGCCTTCGGTAATAAGTAAAATAGAACCGGGAGTATCTTTTACCAACTCGGTAGCTCGTTGCAATTGTTTCTCGGCACCGGCCACATCATTGTGTTTAAAAATGAAACGTTTGCCTGCGTGCAGTCTCACACCATCAACTATACAGGCATGGCTTTCGGCATCATATACAATTACGTCGTGCCTGTCTACCAATGCATCAATGGCACTAACCATACCTTGATATCCAAAGTTGAGGAGGATGGTATCTTCTGTGCCTATAAAGGCTGCAAGCTCGCGTTCAAGGGCTTCGTGGTTATCGCTTTCGCCACTCATCATGCGGGCTCCCATGGGGTATGCCATTCCGTATTGTGCGGCAGCTTCTGCGTCGGCTTTGCGAACTTCGGGATGGTTGGCCAAGCCCAAATAGTTATTAAGGCTCCACACGAGTTTTTCTTTGCCCCTAAAATTCATGTGGGCACTAATGTCCCCTTCTAGTTTTGGAAATGTATAGTAGCCGTGCGATTGCTTGGCATGCATGCCCAAAGGCCCCATATTCGCTTCTAATTTCTTAAATAAATCCTGCATCGAGTTTTTTGCGGCAAAGATAGGCACCTTATGTATAATAACGTAGCGTCATTGCCAACAGGCTTCCCGTGAAGCAATCTCGTTATTGTGTCTCCGAATCACAATTCGCCGCGGCGAAGCCAAGCATTGAAGCATTGCTCGCAATGACGATGTTTATTTGGATTTCGTAAAAGAATTTTAATTCGCTACTTCCGATATAAATATCATTCGCATCAATCGCATTTCTTCGTGGTTGTAATCCCTATCAAAGTATTTTACAGCTTCTTCCAAATCGTCGCTGCTTGATTGCCTATAGTATTCGAATATTTCGTCCTGCTGGTTTTGGTCCAATATAGACTGAGCGGCATAGCGAAGGTTAAGTTTGGTGCCTGTATATATAATACCTTCTATTTCGGCAACCATTTCGTCGCGGTTCATTCCTCTTCCACGTGCTATATCGTCGATGGAGTTTTTCTTGTCGATATTAAGTATCAACGCAACCTTGGCTCCCGATTTATTTACCACCGACTTCACCACCATGTCATCTGGCCTTTCAATCTCATTCTCTTCTACATAATTGGAAATAGCTTCAATAAACTTTTGGCCATACTTAGCTGCCTTATTGCTGTTTACTCCTTGTATGTTCTGCAATTCCTCCATCGTAATGGGGTATTTCACAGCCATGTCTTCTAAACTTGGGTCAGTGAAAATTACATAGGGTGGGAGTTTCTTTTCTTTGGCAACAGTTTTTACCAAATCTTTTAGAATGGTAAATAATTGGTCATCGTACACGGCTTCCACTTCAAATGAGCTACCATCTTCGTCGGTTACTCGCTCGAAAGATTGGTCTTTGGCCATCATCTCCTTTTGCGGAGCAGCTAACCATGCTGCACCCTTTGCGTTCATCTTAACCAGCCCATAGTTTTCTATATCTTTAAAAGTATATAGGTTTAACATACATAGCCTTCCTATCGATTTCCAAAAAGCCATGTCGCGATATGCCCCTGATGCAAATACGGGTAATTTATCATGGCGGTTTAAGGTGATAGCTTGTGTACGCTCACCCATAAATATTTGAGCCAAATGATCTACGTCGAATTTTTCTCCTAAGTCTCTCACAGCTTCCAAAAACATTTTTGTTTCATTGGTCACCTCTTCTTTCGGCTTCGGGTGGCGACAGTTATCGCACATATTGTTACAATTTTCGTCGTTAAAACTTTCGCCAAAATAATGCAGTAGCATTTTGCGGCGGCAACCGCTCGATTCTACAAAAGATTGTGTTTCGAAAGTAAGCAGCGACCCAATTTCGCGTTCGGCAACTGGCTTGTCTTTCATAAAACTCTCCAGCTTTTCTATATCAGCCGGATTATAATATAATACACAGTCGCTCTCTATCCCGTCTCTGCCTGCACGTCCTGTTTCTTGATAATATCCTTCTAACGATTTGGGTACATCATAATGCATCACAAACCGCACATCGGGTTTATCGATCCCCATACCAAATGCTATAGTTGCTACAACCACTTTTACATCCTCCATCAAAAACTTGTCTTGGTGCGACGCCCTTGTTTTGGCATCGAGCCCCGCATGGTAAGGAATAGATTTAATACCATTCACATTTAGTATCTCCGATATTTCTTCAACTCGTTTGCGACTGAGGCAATATATAATTCCGCTGCGGTTTGGTTTCGACTTGATATAGGAAACAATGTTTTTTACATTGGCATCCTTCTTTCCTTTGGGTCTAATTTCATAATACAAATTGTGACGGTTGAACGAAGACTTAAATAAAGTAGCTTCCGTCATTTGCAAATTCTTCTGTATATCACTTTGTACTTTGGGAGTGGCAGTTGCAGTAAGAGCCATCATCGGCACATTGCCAAGTTCTTTGGTTATCAGTTTTATTCTGCGGTACTCAGGTCTGAAATCGTGACCCCATTCACTAATACAGTGAGCTTCGTCCACTGCTATAAATGATACTTTTATTTCTTTCAAAAAATCAATGGTCTCTTCTTTCTTAAGCGTTTCTGGAGCGATGTACAGCATTTTTGTTTTCTCTGATCGCGTGTCGTCTTTTACCTTTTGTATATCTGCTTTCGAAAGTGATGAGTTTAAGAAGTGGGCCACGGTATCACTTTCGTTGAATCCTCTAATCTGATCGACCTGGTTCTTCATCAATGCGATAAGTGGTGATATTATTATAGCGGTCCCCTCCATCATTAAGGCTGGCAATTGGTAGCATAAACTTTTTCCTGCCCCTGTAGGCATAATAACAAAACTATCTTCTCCATTCAGTGTGGCAGTGATAATGTTTTCCTGATGTCCTTTAAATGTGTCAAACCCAAAATAATATTTTAGGGCTTCTTTGGGGGTTTGCAATTCTATATCTGTCATATCTTTTAGCATGTTCTTTCTAAGTTCTCTTAAGTAGTGAGATGTCATTTAAAAATCGGTTGGTAAAATTATACAAAAAAAGACCAAATAAACAAATTTTTTTTTATTTATTGTTTGATGCTCGCAAAATGCTCGTGCTTTAATTGAGCATTGTAATAAGAAATAAATAGACCCCAATAAGCTGTTAAATTCTTGTTTTTCTAGGTGAAAATATATTATATCTCTCTTTGCCAGGGCGAAAAAACAAATTCAATTTAGTTATTGTATAATAAGCCTATAATTGCAACTGCTTTCCTAAATCAATATTTATTTCGTATTAAAAATTGGTAACTCCCAAAAAATATCTCGGTCAACATTTTTTGCGTGATGAAAACATTGCAAAAAAAATTGCCAATATCCCCTTAGATAGCGGTTATGAAGGCGATATATTAGAAATAGGCCCTGGTATGGGTGTCCTTACCAAATATATGATAGCAGCTTTCCCTAAATTGAATCTGAAAGTGTGTGAAATTGACAAAGAGTCTGTAACCTATTTAAAAAAAGTATATCCGCAACTTTGCATCATAGAAGGTGATTTTTTAAAGCTTGATTTAGCTACCTGTTGCGATAAGGAAGTATATGTCATTGGCAATTTTCCTTATAATATATCTTCACAAATAATTTTTCAGATACTAGACCAAAGACATTTAGTGCCCGGTGCAGCAGGTATGTTCCAAAAAGAAATGGCTGAGCGAATTACGGCAAAACATGGTGGCAAGGACTATGGTATTTTGAGTGTTCTCACCCAGTCGTTTTACGATGTAGAATATTTATTCACGGTACACGAACATGTTTTTAGTCCGCCGCCTCGCGTAAAGAGCGGTGTTATAAAACTTACCCGAAAAGAAAACCTAGGCGATTTTGACCCCGGTTTCTTGAAAACACTCGTAAAGGCTTCATTCAACCAGCGAAGGAAAACCATGCGGAATTCTTTGTCTGCATATATTAGCAGCGACGAAATGAAACGAAACCCGGTGTTCGACAAACGCCCTGAGCAGCTTTCGGTGCTCGAGTTTCAGCAATTAAGCAATATGATGCTTTAGTATTGTTACGCTGCATGCTGCGTTAATCGGTATAATACTTCCGCATTATATAAATTTTATATAATTGTATTTAAGAGATGAAACCTTAAATTTGCATAAATTATATTTATCAAGGTTATGGATCAAGGGAAATCAGGTTTCAGTGAATTAGCCAAGCAAGCTACATTGCAGCCACAAGAAATGCCGGCTGCGGTGGATACCAGCAATCAACAATTGCTTATTGGGGTGGCCAAAGATAGTACCTTTCAAGAAAACAGGGTTCCGCTTACTCCCTCGTCTGTAGGGCTTTTGGTTAACAATGGCCACGATGTTATTATAGAATCGGGTGCGGGCAAGGGAGCCAATTTTTCTGATACCAATTATAGTGAAGCGGGTGCCCGTATAGCTTATGATAAGAAACAAGTTTTTGAGGCGGAAATATTACTAAAGGTGGATCCGCCCACAATGGAAGAAATTGAGATGATGAAGCCCGATCAACTGCTTATCTCTGCCCTTCAACTCACTAGCTTGAACACGGATTATATAACAGCTTTGCAAAAGAAAAAAGTAAATGCAGTGGCTTATGAATTTTATAAAGACTCATCGGGTAGCATCCCTATTATCCGCTCAATGGGCGAGATTGCAGGAAGTACCAGTTTGCTTATAGCAGCAGAATATTTGTCGAGTGCCAGTGGTGGCAAAGGCGAAATGTTGGGGGGCATATCAGGTATTCCACCCACCGAAGTTGTTATAATAGGAGCCGGCACTGTGGGCGAATTTGCTGCACGTGCAGCTATTGGATTAGGTGCCTCAGTTAAAGTATTTGACAATTCCCTGTTCAAGTTACGTAGGCTTCAAAACAATATTGGTGAGCGTCTTTTTACAGCGGTCTTGCAACCCAATATATTATCGCGTGCTTTAAAAACAGCTGATGTGGCTATTGGTGCTTTAAGAGGTGAAGACAATACTAGCCTTTGTGTGGTGAATGAACAAATGGTGATGCAGATGAAACCCGGGTCGGTGGTAATAGATGTGTGTATAGACCTTGGTGGCTGTTTTGAGACCAGTGAGGTAACAAACCATACAAACCCCGTTTTTCGCAAACACGATGTGATCCATTATTGTGTGCCCAATATATCATCGCGTGTGGCTCGCACAGCCAGCTATGCACTAAGCAATGTGCTCACACCTTTGCTAATGAATATTGCCGATAGCGGCAGTTTCCATAAGTTAATATGGGAAAGACCCGGTGTACGACATGGAATTTATGTATATAAAGGGCAACTTACTAACCGCCATGTGGCCCAACGATTCAACTTGCAAAGCAAGGATATTGATTTGCTTATTGGGGCCCATTTGTAGGTTTCAAGTATATATAATACCCAAATCCTAAGGTGTCAGGATTGTGCGACACCATTTGGTATTTCGCCCCAAGAAGATTTTGAATGTGATTGCCTGGAAAACAAGTGCCGTGATCTGTATCTATAAAAATAATTTTATTGTAGTTTTCTAGCTGCAAAAAAACTTTTTCATCTGTTGTGTTCACTCCATATATCTGTTTGTTGCTTAAGGCTGTTTCAATGTTTTTATATAATGATTTTTCATCAACTCGTTTAAAGAGTTCCCTATCATAATAATAACAAAAGCCAAGCAAATTCCATTGTGGCTGGAAAAATACTATACACTTTTCGTCATTCTTGTTCTGCTTTACTAGATTCACCATTTGCTCAGTTTGCAAATTAGGTTGGGGGTTAAAATTGGAAGTAACTATAAACAAACATAACATAACTATATATACATATTTTATATACTTTAATTGCGATACAATAAAAGCACCATAGGCCATCAGGATAGGAAAAGCAATAGCAGCAGGCATTACGTAACGATTGTGAAACATAGGTATGCGGAACGATACCACAAACATGAGTATATATATAATAAAAAACCAACTCAGAATTATTACTCCCGGTATTGATGCCTTAATCTTTTTGCTAGCAAGTAAAAAGACAGAAATAGCCAATACTACTAGACAAAAAACTGCAGACACCGGCACATTGCTGAAAGCCCAAATCATATCATACAAAGGCTCTAACCCTGTTACCTTGCCCAGCCAACTATAGTCCCAATTTTTGTCCAAACTTATTTTTTGAAAAAGTATATACAATACTGGTGCATAAAATAAGCATACCATAAAGTTCGATACAATAATTGCCCTGATCTTTCTTTTATATATAAAGTGTACCAGCACCGAGGCTATTGCCTGCGAGAAAAGTACCCATGCCCCAAAATAATGGAGGTATAGTATGAGTGTATTAACCAGTATATAACACGCCATGGTGACTTTCTTGGGCTTGCCCATTATAATATGGAGAAAGAAATAAAATGATGCAGCCGTAAACAAGCCTAGCATCGTATAGCAACGTGCCTCATGCGAAAAGAAGGTATGGTAATTGGAAAACAAGAATAATATACTAGCGGTTAGGGCCACTTGCTTATTGAAAAAACGAAAACCTATTTTGTATATAAAAACCCCTGTGAGCGATGATATGATTACCGAAAATATCCTTACCGAAAATTCTCCTACTCCGAAACAGTTTACCCAATAGTGTAAAATAATTTCATACAAAGGAGGGTTATTGCCTGTAAACAAATATTCCCAAATAACCCCAACACGCATTTGGCTCATATACACCGAAAATGGCTCATCCCCGCTTAGTGGCGTGGCTGTAATATATATTGTTTTTAATACAAAGTTGAGACAGAAAATAAGCAAACACATCAAGGTTGTTTTGCCCAAAAGCCAATCAAATTTTTCTGAAAACGATTTAGTAATATAGTTATACATTTGCACAACGATGCAGGACAAAGAAACGCTAAAAAACATTATCAAATCAAAAGCAAATGAAATTAGCAATCAAATTGCCGACTTTCGTCACCATTTGCATGCTCATCCCGAACTGAGTTTCAAGGAGTTTGAGACTTGTAAATTTGTTGAGCAAAAACTTAAAGATATCGGTATTAGTTCAATCCAACATATTGCCACCACTGGTTTGGTTGTGCTGATAGAAGGACAAAACCCCGGCAAAAAAACCATTGCCCTGCGTGCCGATATGGATGCCCTGCCCATCACCGAACAAAACGAAGTGCCTTACAAAAGCCAAAACACTGGCGTGATGCACGCTTGCGGTCACGATGTACATACCAGTTGCCTGCTAGGTGCTGCCAATATATTATATAATACCCGCCAGTTGTGGGAAGGCACTATAAAACTTCTGTTCCAGCCCGGCGAAGAGGTGTTACCAGGGGGGGCTTCAATGCTCATAAAAGAAGGGGCTTTGCAAAACCCTGCACCCACCGCCATTTTTGGCCAACATGTTATGCCCCTGATACCTGTGGGTAAAGTTGGTTTCAGACCAGGTTTATATATGGCCAGTACCGACGAAATTTATGTAACGGTAAAGGGCAAAGGTGGCCACGGAGCTATGCCCCACCTCAATATTGACCCTGTATTAATTACCAGCCATATTATAATAGCATTGCAACAAATAGTGAGTAGGAATGCAAACCCTATCGTGCCATCGGTCTTAAGTTTCGGAAAAGTAACAGCCAATGGTGCTACCAATATAATTCCAAATGAGGTAAAACTGGAAGGGACCTTCCGCACCCTCGACGAGATCTGGCGTAGCAAAGCACATGAACTTATGATAAAAATGGCCACCACCATTGCCGAAAGCATGGGCGGTAGCTGTGAGTTTAGGATTGATAGGGGTTACCCATTCTTATATAATGATGAAACTCTCACTTTGCAAGCCAAACAAAATGCAATAGAATATTTAGGAGCAGAAAATGTGGTCGATCTTGACATCTGGATGGCGGCCGAAGACTTCAGTTTCTATAGCCAACAAATGCCTGCCTGTTTCTATAGACTTGGCACACGTAACGAGGCACAGGGCATCACTTCATCTGTTCACACACCTACTTTCGATATTGATGAAGCTGCACTGGAAATAGGAAGCGGCCTTATGGCTTGGCAAGCCGTGTGTGAGTTGCAGGCTAGTCTCTTATGAACGTAGGCCATATTCCCCTCAACTAAACCTGGCGGAAAAGACATGGTGGAGAAATCAAAGAAAGTTTAGTGGTAGCCCTCAATAATGTCATTGAAATTATACCGAAACTCAATATATAATAGTCCAAAAGAAAGGGACTAATCCCCCCGCAAGTTTGCGGGGCTTTCGGGATGTAGTTCGGCATTACCATTCTACAAACCAAATCCACCACAGGCGGAGAACTATTTTAGTTTAAGAATTGGTATTATAACGCATCAATACAAGACCCTCGATAAAAATGATAAATGAGTATATGTGGACTTGAGTATATAGTATCATGCCTTTTTTAGACAAATGTATAATAAGCAATGGTATCACCCGACACTGCGGGATTCAAGCGGCTTGCATAAGGTTTGTGGTTTATAACCAAAGCTATATAACCACTTAAATCATTTGATGCAAACGAGTAAAAAAAATTTGGGGGCTACAAACCCATTTCCTTTGCTAAAGCCGATTGCATCCCCCCGCCGCGGCGGGGCTATCGCGGACGGCTCTTTTGCTTATTTTATCACCTACTCCTCCGTCTCCACCTTCCCTATGCCCAGCCTCAACGAGAACACGTGTGAGTAAAGGGCGGCACTGCTGCCACCTATGTCGGTAAAGGCGTAATCAACCATCAGGTTATTTAGTTTCAGCCCCACGCCAATGGTCGGTTGCAGGGTGGTTTTGGTTTTGCCTAATATGTCTTTTTCCTTTTGGAAATTGTAGATTCCGACACGCAGAAAAACTATATCGGCATAATTGGTTTCCACGCCCAGCGAGGGGTTCACGCTACCTGCACGGGTACTTATAAGGCTGTTGCGGCGGCCATCGGTGGTTATTTGCAGGTTGGCTTCGGGCAACATGGATATTTTTTCATTTAAGGTTATCTTGCGTGACACGCCACCTATAATGCGGGGTGTGGCCACCTCTAGCGAACTTTGCGGCACCACATTGCCTGTCTGCTGCAGTTGGGCCTTTTCGGTTTCGGTAAAGGTATATTTCCAACCTGTAAAGGTGAAGGTTACATCGCGGGCCATAACGGCAAAAATCCAGTCGTCTTTTTTGTGCTGCATTCCAAAATCGAACCCAAAGCCCCAAGCATTGGCAAAGCTACCAATGGTTCGGTGTATAAGCTTGGCCGTGCCGCCTATGCTGGTATTGCCGTTGCGTAACATGTGGCTATAGGTGCCCATAAAAGCCCAGTCGGCAGCACTAAAGGTTTTAATGCGGTTATAATCTATCTCGCCACTGGGGCCACGCAGGTCTATGGTGTTCGGTATATTGTCTATTCCAAAACGGATGATACTAAAACCTCCCGCATTTTGGTCGTCGAAGCGTTTATACACCCCGCCATAGTCGTAATTGGCAATGCCTGAGAAGTAGTTGCTGTGCATTACCGAGAATTGGAACTTCTCCTTGGCACGCATTAAGCCTGCGGGGTTCCAGTATGCCGCCGATACGTCGTTGCACGAGGCTATAACGGAATTGCCCATACCAAAGGCTCTGGCTGATACGCCAATATTGAGGAACTCGTTGCTGTACTTACGCGTTTGAGCATACGTGTTAGTGATAAATAGATATAATACTACGAAGAAGGCGGCTTGTTTGAGCATGTTGCAAAATTACTTGTTTTTATTGAAGATTCGTTTTTTGTGAAAAGGGTTGCATTACATTTGTAGCTTATTATGGACACGCTACAATGGCTCAATCACAAAGGACTTATGATGGTTCAAGGCAATGAGCAAGTTAACTACGAACAGTTTTGTGAAAAAGTTATTGTAAGAGCCAAAGAACATGAGCGTCTTAACTTGCCTCGCACCATAGCCCTAAAAGCAGACTATAGCATTAATTATTGGGTCGACTTTTTTACACTGCTATATAATAAGCATATAGTTTTTCCTTACCTGGGGCAAACGCCTACATACCCTTGGCTTGAGGGAGTGTATGCAAACGGAAGTATTATAATAATAAAAGATTTAGAAAGATACGAAGAGCTCGATGCGTTTGCCTCAACCCAGCAAGCAGGCTTGGTATTAGAAACCTCAGGTACCTCGGGCAATAAGAAAGTGGTATTGCACAACTTTAATATTATTGCACAAAAGTATACAAAACTGCACCGCAAGTTTAAAACAGTTTTGGTGTTTAGCCCCGAGCATATTTCGGGTATAGAAACTTTGTTAAGTATTATAATACCGGGCGGCACTATTATAATACCCACCGACCAAAGCATAAATACAATCTGTACTACCATTGCCGCCGAAAAAATAGACCTTCTGGCTTGCACCCCGTCGTTCATTAGACTAGTTATGGTTTCGGGCAATATAGAAAAACTTAAAAGTATACAAATACTAAACCTGGGTGGCGAACGCAGCGATGAGAAACTATTATATAAGTTGCAAGAATGTCTTCCACATACGCACATTCACCAAGCCTTTGGCACTACGGAGACCACTAATATTAGAACCTATTCGCAAGAGGGAAGTATATATTTCAAACCTGGAAAAGAAGGAGAGGATTATATGATAAAAGAAGATATATTGTGGTTAAAAACTACACCCAGTATTATATGTTTTATAATAGGCAAACCTATAATAGAAAATGGATGGATATGCACCAATGACAGAGTGGAACAAGACAACGAAGGTTATATAAAAATACTCGGTCGTAAAGAAGACACCATCAATATAGGAGGCGAAAAAGTAGACCCTGCCGAAGTTGAAAATACTATTATAAAAATGGGTGGTATTATATCGGTAAAAGTATATGGTGAAGAAGATATGATTATGGGCAAAAAACTAGTAGCACATATCTATATAGAAAAAGGGCAAACACTCACCAAACAAGCCATCGTGCAGTTTTGTAAAATCCTTTTGCCCGACTACAAAATACCTGTAAAATTTCACATACGCACCGATTTGGCCCTAACTTCGCGGCTCAAAATAACACATACATGAAAAAACAATTACTTTTAAGTTTACTGATAGCTTGCTGCTCGGCATCGGCACAAAAAATATATGTGGAAGATATGCAGGTGGTTCGAAATCTATTACCCACACTTCCAAGCACAATTGAGGCAGTAAAAAAAGCCTGCACAACAGCCAACTGCACTAACATAAAAGACAGAGTAGCTATATCCCTTAAGCTAAGAATGGATTCTATGAGTATGCCGCAAGCTATGGTTATGGAAGAGCCAGGCAATGGGCCTATGGAATTGTTAACCCCCGGGCTACCAGATAAAGTAAAGGAAAAGGGCGAGGCCGTGACTAAAAGTATTGATTCGATGGAGACCCTGCTACAAAAAGAGAAAATACTCACCATCAAAAACGGGAAATCAGACTACCATGAAACACCCGCATACGGTAAAGCATTGAAAGAACTTTCCAGTAGACTCAAAACCCCTGTCATATCAAACGCTTATTACCACATGAACTATCAAGAAAGAGAAACATATAGAGATTCGCTATATACGCTATTGGGAATTGACAGGGTAAAAACGAACCACTTGCTTGCCTATGAAAAATTGATTTTTGAAAAAAACAGGAAGAATATATTTGAGGTGATTAGTATAGCTAGTGAACAGCAACGCAAGTTCACAGAAATTCAGAACAAGTGTACCACCGAGATAAAAACCCATAAAGATTCCACCCATAAAAAATTCAATGATATAACTTTATGGAAGCAAAAGGAATTGGCTAAAGCAAAAACGCCGGCAGAGAAAACAAGCATTAACCAGCAAGCAGCAACTAAAAACCAAAAGCTTTTGAGCACCACGCATTCCTTGCTAATAGTGCGTTATGATATTTTAACCCGCCTATATGATGAGCAATTAATCGTTCTTAACGAGACTTTGAAAAATTATGAATTTGGGAATAACGCAACGATAAACCAAGAAAAACAAATGCAGAATATGGTTGCACAGTCGCAGTTAACGGGTTACTTAACTATGGGCACCCTTACCGATTTTTGTGCTTTCGCTCACGAAACCATTATAAAGTATAGCAGCAAATAATCAAATCCTTTTGAAAACCCACACCAACAGACTTATACATGCACTGAGTCCCTATTTGCTGCAACACGCCTACAATCCAGTCGATTGGCATGAGTGGGGAGATGAGGCTTGGAAAAAGGCCAAGGAAGAAAACAAGTTGGTATTGGTTAGTATTGGTTATTCGGCCTGCCACTGGTGCCATGTTATGGAGCACGAATCGTTTGAAAGCGAAGAGGTTGCCGATATAATGAATAAGTCTATTATTAGTATTAAAGTAGACCGAGAGGAGCGGCCCGATGTGGACCAAGTATATATGGACGCCTGCCAGCTTATTACAGGGCGAGGAGGTTGGCCGTTAAATGTAATTTGCCTGCCCGATGGCAGACCAATTCATGCGGGAACGTATTTCCCAAAAGCACATTGGATGGACACGATAAAAAAACTCTCCGACTTTTATATTCAAGACCCCGCAAAGGCTGATGAATATGCCACAAAGCTCACGGAGGGTATGGCAAATATAGAAACGGTAAGTATTAAAAACGAAAACGCAGAACTCACAAATAATACTGACGATATATATCACAACCTACAAAAAGCATTCGATATAACCCTAGGCGGCCTTGGTTATGTTCCCAAGTTTCCCATGCCCCCTGTTTGGAATTTTGTCTTGGATTATCACAGTAAAACCTGCAACGAAATAGCCAAAGTACAATTATTCCAAACCCTCTCAAAAATGGCAATGGGTGGTATATACGATCAACTAGCGGGAGGCTTTGCTCGTTATTCGGTTGATGGCGAATGGAAAGTTCCCCATTTTGAAAAAATGTTATATGATAATGCTCAGCTGCTTAGTTTATATAGCAGGACATATCCATTATATAAAGAACCGTTGTTTAAAGAAACCGCAAAAGGAATTATAGATTTTGCGATGACGGAATTATATAGCAACGATGGTCTTTTCTATTCGGCACTGGATGCTGATAGCGAAGGAATAGAAGGAAAATACTATGTGTGGAGTGAGGAAGAAATAACCTTACTATTGGGCGATAATAGCAAACATTTTATTACCTTTTTTGCCGTAGGAGGAGCAGGCTTTTGGGAACACGACTATAATATATTGTTGCAAACAAAGCCCATTGAAATATATTGCCAAGATAACCAACTAGAACTTGAAGAATTTAAAAACTATATACTAGCCTGCAAAAAACTCCTTCTTGCTGAGCGAAGCAAGAGAATTAAACCAGGACTTGACGATAAAATTATTGTTTCGTGGAATTGCCTAATGGCAAAGGGCTTGATACATGCTCATAAATATTTTGGGAACGAGGAATATATTATAACTGCCGAAAAGTGCATCAATAAAATTATAGAGATCGCCTTAGATATAGAGCTGAATCTAAACCGCATCATCAAAAACGGACAATCAAAAATCTCTGGGTTCTTAGAAGACTATTCTTATATAATAGATGTGTTACTTGAACTTTATCAGGTTACAGGCAAAGAATATTATGTAGAACTTGCAAAAAACTTGACAGAAAAAACCGAGGCGGATTTTTACGATAAAGAAGCAGGTCTATTTTGTTTTATTTCAAAAAAAGGTGAGCAGCTTATTGTTAAAAAGTTTGACACAACAGACGATGTGATGCCCTGTGCCAATGCGGTAATGGCGACGAACTTGTTGAAGCTTGGGCATTATTATGCGAATACAAATTGGATAAACAGAGCGAAGGAAATGCTGAACAAGGTAAATCCGCAATTTGTGAAATTCCCCACAGGCTATGCCCATTGGCTACAGCTACAATTGGTGGTTGAAACAGAGTTGGTGCAATGGGTTTATATAGGTCGGCCTACAGAACTACAATTACAAAACTATATATTGCCTGGAGTAATATTTGCGTTCGCCAATAACGACAGCAAATTACCTTTGGTTTCAGGAAAAGTAGGCAATGACCCCGCAAAAAAACATTATATATGCAAGGGAAATACTTGCTTACCGCCAGTACACAGCATAGAAGAAGCTTTAAGTCTTTGTTTTTCATAAATAATACGCCTCCCTTTTTTTTTAGTTTGGAATATTGGACTTATAATGGTTATTTTTGCAGCCCTTTAAAAAACGGAGAGGTGCCTGAGAGGCCGAAAGGAGCAGTTTGCTAAACTGTCGTATGCGGAAACGTGTACCGAGGGTTCGAATCCCTCCCTCTCCGCTCAAAAGAAAAAAAAGACCGATGTTTGATTTTGAAAAATTGGATATTTACCAAACTGCCCAAAAGCAAACATTGGACTCGATGAATTATATGAGGGAACACCAGTTGGACGAGCATCTTGCAGCACAGTGGAAGCGTGCCGCTTTAATGTTACTAACCAACCTCACACAAGGCACGGGCCGTGTGAATCCCGCCGACAAGAGGCACTTTTATACACATGCCAGAGGCTTTGTGTTTGAGTGCACCACCATCATCAACCTACTGCGTGATATGGGCCAAATGGAAGAGGCTCGTCACCAAGAATTTTATGATAGGTATGAAACGCTTTCAAAAGGTCTGCTGGCCATGTACCGAAGTTTTAACAAAACAGGACAGCAACCCTATGCAAGCCGTCAAGAAAATCCAGGTATCCACCAGTAATGGTTGGCCTAGTATAACAATAAAAAGAGATCGGGGTTTAGTTCAGCCCGGTAGAATGCCTGCTTTGGGAGCAGGAGGCCGCAGGTTCGAATCCTGCAACCCCGACTTTTTTTATTAATAATATATTGAAAGAAGAGCTTTAAAATTTGCCCTCATAGCTCAGCTGGATAGAGCAACGGTTTTCTAAACCGTAGGCCGTAGGTTCGAGTCCTACTGGGGGTACTTAATACCAGTCAAATTTATTGCTGTAATCTAACCAAAGAAGAATATTCTTTGTTGTAATATTATTTTACAAATGTTAAACGAACAATATTTTTGCAATATAGTTAAATGCAAGCTTGCTAGCACCTTAGTCATTTTCCATATTTCGCCAGTGTTCAGTAGTCCAATGATCAATATACTCACTATAGTATTCTCCTTTAACACCGGCTCTGCTTGTGCCATCGGGATGAGAGTATGTATATAGCGGAAGTTAAAACATACTTTATAGCAACAGCAGAAGTTTGCCTAATAAAAGCCCCAAAATGTAGCCACTAAAAGTTGATAACTTTGTTAATAAATA
>JAWXAU010000104.1 GCA_034439655.1 Bacteroidota bacterium
GGAAGCCCCGATAGTTATCGGAGTTCGCGGCGAGCGATACTACAATAAAATAAAGTGTCCGTTATAATTTGGCTTTTCTTATTTGAATTATGAAAGAGGGCTACTATTTCTTAGCGTACAATTCACGCACGGTATATACGTATCGTGTCAGTGTTTCTGTTTCTGCAGCGGTAAGTTTTGCTTTGGGGGCCATCTCTGCAATTTCTTTTGTCCATTCGGCTTCGCTGCGACTGGGAATATTCTTGGCCTGATGACACTGGGTACACTTGGTAGTAAATATAGTGTGGCCTGCAGCAAGTGATTCCTTGGTAGCATCGGGCCAGCGTTTTTGTGCAGCAGTAAGCTCTTTATCAGCAGGTGCAGTCAATATAAATTGAGGGCCCGTACATTGGTATAAGGTGAATGTGGCGAAGGTCATGATGGTGATGATGGTGATGATGGAATTTTTTTTCATGTATATATGATAGTAAATAAATATTGTGCTTATCTTCTCTTACCCAATTTAAAATAGCGGAGTATATTAAAACCAAAGTATAAATCGCCTTTGGTCCATTTGCCTGCGGTGCTTGGAAGAAATATATTTTCGACCATGCCTCGCGAATTACTCAATACCAACTGAAATACATGCCCCCCTGTTTCTATATCAAAACCTATTGACAAAGGATTCGTGGTGGTGCTATTTTTATAGCGGTTTAATACGGGGTAATACTCTACATTAAAACGTGTACTGCGATTAATTCGGAAACTTCCGCCTACACCCATTATATATAAATCATTGGGTTCATCGGCAGCGATTACCAAGTTTTGATGGAAGAAAGTAGGCATTAATTGTAATGACATTTTTGAGCTAAACTTACGGGCTACGAGTAATTGATGGGTAAAAGACATTCTCGAAGTTGCAAAGTTTTTTCTGGCATCCAAGCCCAACTCCGACCATTTTTTAGTGAAGTAGCCCATATTAGAAAGCCAGGTCATGGATATAGATTTACTGTTTCGGCCTTTGCCCGTCTGTGTCATGATTTTATATTTTAACAGACCTGTAAATGTTTTATTTTCGTTGCTGCGGCCAATTCCCATAGTAAGTTTATCGGTAACCCCATAATCAAACCCCATAAACATTTGGGCATTGTCAATCCCAAAAAATTGATAAGGACCTTCATTCACACGGCCAAAACGGTGATGTATCTTGTAGTCCAAGTGTTGTTTGGCAACGGTCTCTGTGGTATGCCCATTTACCAAACGATTGCCTTTGAACATGCCCGAAACTGGATCGGCCTTTTCGTTAGAATCGTTAAGCAAAGCCAACATATCATCTTGTGCCTGTATATTTCCCACTATGAGGAAAGCTACTATATAAGTATATATTTTTTTCATATAATATATTTTTTACATTATTATTGAGGGAATGATCTTTGTTCCCAAATTTTCAATTGTGTTATTTTGCAATCAGAAAGTTTAAGGTTGTTTTTTGGCATTTTGGAGCACGCTCCAGTTGTTTGCTCAACAGTACACATTAAGTTGCGGTTGGTAAAAGCATCCCTTAGGCCCGCATAGGTATCAGTAACTATGTTACTCATAGCCGATGAAGTATTATGACAACCACCTAAACTGCAGTTCTGGTCCATTATGGTTTTTATAATGTTTCCATACACCAAATTTGTTGCCGTAGTATCGCATGAGCTGATGGGCTTTGGATACAAATTAGCTTCTTTATCATAATAGCAAGAGCTAAATCCAATAACTGTAATAACGCAAAGGGTAAAAATAATTTTCTTCATATATTTATATTATTGATTATTTTACAAATATTTTGTCGGTGTTTACTCCGTGGCACGAGCCGCATGAACCATATGCCAACGCTTGCCCCATATAGGCTTTATTTCCTGCCACACTCACCACTTCTACATAATAAGGTGTACTGATTTTATAGTTGGCATTTGAGTAAAAATTTCCTTCATTATCAACCTGAATCGTTTTTAATAAAGAGCCTTGACCACCTGGTTGTGAGTACAGATTTATGACCCCTCCATCTTTATAGGCTGTAGTCCTATCTTCCTTATATAAAGCACCTCCTAAAGTGATTTTTTTACTGCCACTTTGATGCTCATGACAACTGGTGCAATCGCCATTCATATTTTTACTTTCAGTATCTCCCGTTGTGCTATAATAAGTATCCTTTAGGCTCGTCACATCCGCAATGGTATGCTTGCACGTCCAAAACAAAAAAGCGGCAAACAAAAGTATGACGATGTTTTTTTTCTTCATTTGGAATAATTTGAGGGCAAATTTAAGAGAAAAAACCAATGGTTTTTGAAAGACAGACCATAAAACTAATTGATTTTTCTCAATTATTTTTCAATCATACTAATCAAAGCCGAATCGGAAGGTGAAGTTTTCGATGAAAAATAACCTAAAAATTTACCGTTTTCATCTAATAAAAACTTGTTGAAATTCCATTTTACTTCATGATCTTCCACGCCGTTTAGGTTTTTCTCGGTAAGCCATTGGTATATGGGGTGTTGTTTTTTGCCTTTCACGTCTACCTTCTCGGTAAGCGGGAAACTTATTTGATAGGTGGAGCTGCAAAATTGCTTAATCTTGGGAAGAGAATCTGGCTCTTGCCCACCAAACTGATTGCATGGAAAACCTATAATAACCAATTTGCCTTTGTACTTATTATATAACTGCTCTAGTCCTTGGTACTGGGGCGTGTACCCACAATAGGAAGCCACGTTTACGCACAATATTTTCTTTCCTTTATAGGCCGAAAGGTTAATCGCATCCCCTTCTATAGAATTTATTTTAATCTTATAAAAATCTTTTTCTGTTGTAACGTCATTGGGTGGTGCGGGTTTGCACATCAAATTTAACAGGCCAGCTAGTGTAAAAAATCCCAAAATTGATTTTGCTTTGTTTATCATTTTATATTGTTTCTATATATTGTTTTATATCTTCCATCAACCATTGGGGCGTGGAGGTAGCTCCGCAAATACCCACAGATTTTCCTGCTGAAAACCAGTTGTTTTCTATTTCATTTTTACTACTTATAAAGTACGTAGTGCTATTATACTCTTTGCATACATTATATAATACCAATCCGTTCGACGATTTTTTGCCAGACACAAATATGATAATGTCGAACTTGGTGGCAAACTCTCGCAACTGAATATCTCGGTTTGAAACTTGTCGGCATAATGTATCATTGAAATTTACTTCCACACCACGGTTCTGCAATTCTTCTTTGAGTGCATATAGTTTTTTGGTACTCTTGGTAGTTTGACTATAAAGAGCAACTTTGGCAGGTAATGGATAATTGTCCAATTCGTCGAATGTCTCTATCACTGTGGCTTCGCCATTTGTTTGCCCCACTAGTCCTTTTACTTCCGCATGGCCATGTTTGCCAAAAATAATAATTGGGCTTTCATTATTATGAGCTTCACGAACTCTGTTTTGAAGTTTTAATACCACTGGGCAACTGGCATCGAGGAGATGTATATTGTTTTTAAGTGCCAATTCGTAGGTGTCAGGAGGTTCACCATGGGCTCTGATAAGTACAGTCTCATTGTGCAGTTGACCGAGTTTTTCGTGGTCAATTATTTCGAGGCCCTTTGTTTTAAGGCGTTCCACTTCTTCATCATTGTGTACGATATCGCCCAAACAATATAAATGTCCTTGCTCGTCCAAATAATCTTCGGCCATCTGTATGGCATAAACTACTCCAAAGCAAAAGCCCGAATTGTCGTCGATGGTTGCTTGCAAGTTCAACATTTACTGCAAAAATAGCCTTTATACATTCAATATTAACAATTAAAATTCATCACTATAAATTCGAGAAGATATTATATAAACGAACTACCTTTGCATTTGTTTTAAAATCACAAATATATATCAATGATACATCTCGACGAAATCATCCAGGTTCTCAATAACCGCAGCCCTGACAGGGTGGGTATGGGTTACCGCTTGGTACAGTTTTTTAATCCTGTGAGCATTATCGACGACCAAATACAATATACGCAGAATATAAATGGGGTAAGTCGAGAAGAGCATTGGCAAAAACATTGGTTTGCTTTTGCTACCGATGAATTTGGATCACCCATTTTTCTGGATATGACCTCTGGAAAGATATACACGGCCAACAACGACAACAGCGAATGGCAAGCTTATTATGTAGCTACTTCGCTCGACAATTATATAAATGCCCTAGTAGAAATTAACAATATTGCCGAAAACCGTGAAACACCTGACCAATTAAAAGAAAATCCGGTTCCTGAAGCCATTTCAGATTCTATCATAGCTATGATAGACCATGCAAACCCTGGAATTGACCTTTGGTATTGGGAACTCTTTATGGAAAATTATGATGATGGCAATGATTTAGAAGAGCCCGATTTATAATATTAAAATTGCTCATGAAATATATATTCTGTTTTCTTTTTTTGCTCGCAGTAACAAATTCTGGTTTTTCTCAGCTTCTAGATTTCAACCCTTCTCTTGCCGACTTTGGGGTAGTATATAGCAAAGACTCCCAAACTAGGATAATAAAAGTAAGCAACCAAACCGCTAAAACTTTAATTATATATAAAACCCAATTATTTACCCAGCATTTTTATACCAGCGATTCTGCTTTTGTATTACCGCCCTATGGCGAAAAAAGTATTGCAATAGGATTTTCTCCCTTGCATAATATCATACATGCATCCGAACTGTTTTTTCATATACAAGGTCATGGAACCTACAGTCTGCACCTATACGGGCAGGGTCGCTACAAAGAAAAATATTATGACTCGACAGAGAATTTACATGAGGAAGCATTGAAAACATCATTGAAAAATATATTGACAAAAAACTATAATAGTTTGGGTTATAATAGTGCCCGAGATAATATGTATATGCAGTTTGACAATGGAAAAAACAATGGGAGCGGCGATACGGTGAACACTTTGGAATGTGTTTATACAGGAAGAGTCATTAAGAGTTATGCAAATCGTCAGGACGCTCAAACAAATTATAATTTTAATACCGAACATACCTGGCCGCAAAGTTTATTCAGTAGCCAGGAACCGATGCTAAGCGACCTGCACCACTTATTTCCTGTTGATGAAAATGCGAATTCTACGCGTAGCAATAATCCTTTTGGTGTGGTTACGAATCCTCAATGGCAACAAGGGGGTAGCAAATCTATAAGCGAACTTTTTGAGCCCAAGGATTCCCACAAGGGAAGGGGAGCAAGAGCCCTACTATATTTTGCCATTCGGTATCAAAACTATAATAGTTTTTTAACGGCCCAGGAAAATATTTTACGACAATGGAATACGCAATATATACCCACGCAAAAGGATTCTCTGAGGAATGAAGCCATCTATAAATTGCAAAAAAACCGCAATCCTTTTATCGATCATCCTGAGTTGGCAAATCGTATAACCAGTATATCCAAATTTTCTAATACTCCCTATAACGACAGTTTTTATATATTCGATTCTGCTATTAATTTGTCGGGGAATTTGCAAGATACTTTATTATATACAATCACAGCAACAGGTTTGGGAAATCAAACCTTATTGTTTACCAATATTAAAACAAATCTGTTCGCCAAAAATGTGGCGGCCATTAGCTGCGATGCAGGTTTCGCAGGTAGTTTGAATCTAAAATATATTTGTAATACTTCAGGAGTTTTTATAGATACTATTGTAATGGATTGTAGCCATAATACCATCAAAAATATACTTGTTCCTGTAAAAATTACGGTTTTGCCAAATAGTATATATAATAGTAGTACTAGTTATAATATTAGCATTTATCCAAATCCCGCCCGCCATCATATTAATATAGACTTGAAAAATAATATCGGTAAATCCATCATGAAATTATATAATATTACGGGCCAACAAATATTGGAAACTATATTATATAATAGTATGAACACTGTTGATTTACCTAGTGTTTCAGGGATGTATTATATAGAGATATTTACCCATGATGGTGTGATCAAACAGAAGGTGGTGGTGGAGTAATTCTACCGTCATTCTGAGCGTCCCGAAAGCATTCGGTACCGCAAAGAATCTCATTGTATCGAACGCGGTAGACAGACGCAATTGGCAGATTGACCATATCGAATTCAAAAGATTCTTCACCACGAAGCGTTTCGCCGCGGCTAACAGAATGACGACTTAAAAGATATCCTACTCCAAATCCGTACTCAACTTAAACCTACAAATACGGTTATTATTCTTATCGGCAACAAATATCATACGTTTGAAATAACAAACACCACTGGGTTCATCAAAATTAAATAAGCCTTGTCCTTTGCCGCCAAACGATGCATAGAGTTGTTTGGTACTGCCATAATTGGCGGGCGGGTTCACGCCTTCATAGCCACGTGACGTAAATTGAAACAATGAATCTTTATTGGCATCTACCACAAATATATAAGCACTTTGGTCACCGGCTATATACACGTCCGCCGGATTTTCAAAACGATTTGCTTTATATAGAAAGCTGCTCGCCCTAGTATTATCATAGTTCAGCATATTGGTATTTTCTATATAGGTAATTCCCACATCAGGGTCGTTAAATTGCTTAATCCATAAAGTGCGGAACTCCAATGACTGTGCAGGGGCAGCTTGGGTAACCATAAAATCGGCACTGGGGTTCATGCCAAAAACACGCTGCGGCGGTGCAGCAAAAGTAGCAATGGACGAAAGTCCCATCACCGATTTTAAACTGGGAGCGTTGGGGCTTAAACCATTAGCATAACCCGTATTGATTCCATCTTTGCTAAATATCAAAACATTATTATCGGCAATGGCTGGAGAATTCTCAGGCATTAGGCCTGTGCGGGCCACATATAAGGTATTGTCAGCCGTGCAAGCCAATCCAGTGAATTTTACTTCTTCATCTTTCGCTCCAAAACCTGTTCTCGTGGCATCACAGTAAGGATGTATTATGGTATCTATGATTTGATAATTTCCTGCTGCAGTATTAATCAAATGATATACTGCCGCTACATTTTTTGTTTGTCCGCCTACTATAATATTTACCCTTCCTGCCACATAGGTATGCAAGCGACGGTCTTGGGTTACATCGGTGGCTCCGGGTATATATATAGTTTGCTGCAAGCGACCTGCTTGGTCTAATATATTCAAGCCTTTATCATCAATAACATATAATAATTCATCGAAGCCCATTACCACATCTATAGGATGTGTAAAGCCTGTAAAGAAAGGCTGAATGGGTACATAGCCCACACTTGCTGGAACTAAATTGGGGTCTATTTTCCCTTTGGCCAATATATCATCAACTGCCTTGTCTTTCTTGCTTCCCATGCATGATGCGAAGAATACTAAGCAAGCCATAATATATATATATGTTTTGTTCATTGTTTATTGTTTATTTGCTTGCAAAAATAGTAGGTTTATGTTAGGAAATTGATATGACTGCAATATATGTGCTCAGAACATAAGCTGCACTTCAGTGGTTGGTGAAAACACACATCCACAGGTATCTGGGGTTTTTATTATGTTTTGAGTACCTATATGGCATCTGTTGTAATATATAATTCTATTAAGGCACAAAATTAAACTCCGTCTTTAATTGCTCTAAAGTTTTTTCCAATACATTCACATCCATTTTAATATCAGTAAACGGACGGTCGGTTCCATCTTTACTTTGTATAGAAATTGTATAGGCAATATCAACTCCGCCAATCAATTTGCCAAAAACAGTATAGTTTTTATCCAACTGGTGAGTACCCGTTTTATTGGTCACCACGTAGAATTGGCTGCCACTTGATGCCTTTTGTGGATTGTTGGTGCGGGCTGCACCTATAGCCCCATAAACATGTTTCAAACTGGTATCTGATAGCTCCGCAGGTATTGTGTAACCGGGGCCGCCTTGCCCATCATTGGTTGGGTCAGCATCTTTACTATTGGGATCACCACCTTGAATTACAAAATCTTTCACAATTCTATGAAAAGTGGTATTGTCAAAAAATCCAGAATCGGCAAGTTTTAAAAAATTAGCTCGGTGCTTTGGGGTTTGTTTATATAACCACATATACATTGTGCCAAAACTTGTTTTAATTTCAATAATCTTTTCGGTTGGAGCATTCACAGTTATATATGCTTTCTTTGTTTGCACATTTGATGCATCTTTCCCACTTGCAGTGAGTGTTACATCATAACTACCACTAGTAGTATAAGTATGTGAAGGATTCTGCTCGGTAGCGGTTGTTCCATCTCCAAAATTCCACAACCAAGAAGTAATTGAGCTGCTTGAGATAGTAGACAGGTCAGTAAAAGCAATGACCAAGGGACTGTTGCCACTTTGCACATTCGATTTAAAATCGGCAGTAACCGATACTTTTTTACATGCTTGTACAAATACAAGCGTAAAAAGCAAACTTGAAAAATAAATGATTTTTTTCATGATAATTTTTTATTAGGTTATTATATATATTATTTTAAAAATTTATTCGTGACCGCAACTATACGCTTCTTGCTCTATTTCTGCACCCTCGGTACTTGGGGTTTCTTTACTTTCTTTATTATAGTTCACCATGTTTTTCAATATTTGTTCTTTCAACCATTTTTGTTGTGCTATAATATTTTGTTGCTGTTCAATATCATAATAAAGTTTTCCATCCACAAATGTTTTTTGGCAAACCGCATATATACTTAAAGGATTGTTATTCCATATTACTATATCGGCATCTTTACCTACTTTAATACTTCCGGTTTTATGGTCAATATGCAGCATTTTTGCAGGATTTATGGTGCATAGTTTTATGGCCTCAGTATCACTCAAGTTGCCATATTTCATGCTCTTCGCCGATTCTTGGTTCAAGCGTCGGGCCATCTCTGCATCGTCGCTATTTACACTGGTTACCACACCTATTCTATATAATATAGCAGCATTATAAGGAATGGCTTCCATCACCTCATATTTGTATGCCCACCAATCGGCAAAAGTACTGGCAGCCACACCATGCTTTTTCATTTTATCGGCTACTTTATAACCTTCCAAAATATGCGTAAAAGTATTCACCTTAAATCCAAAACTATCGGCCACATGCATCAACATATTGATTTCACTTTGCACATAGCTGTGGCACGTAATAAATCTTTTCTTGTCCCTAATTTCAACCAAGGCATCCAGTTCCAAATCTCTGCGTGGTTTATTTTTTTTTGTGGTATTATATAAGTCCCATTCCTTTTTGTAATGTGAGGCTCGTGTAAAGGCATCTACCATCGTTTGCTCCACACCCATGCGTGTTTGCGGATATCGAACGGTATTGTAGTCTCCCCAATTGCTTTGTTTTACGTTTTCGCCCAAGGCAAATTTTATCTGTCCGGGCCATCCTTCAAATTTCATGGTTTCTGCATTTTGGCCCCAACGCATTTTTATCAATTGTGTTTGCCCGCCTATACAGTTTGCAGAACCATGTAATAAATGACTGGTAGTAACTCCACCTGAAAGTTGACGATAAATATTTATATCTTCAGGGAATACCACATCGCCTATACGAACTTCACTGGTCACACTTTGGGTGCCTTCATTCACATCGCCTGCAATTGCAATATGCGAGTGCTCGTCTATAATACCTGGAGTGAGGTATTTGCCCGTTCCATCTATAGTTTCACAGCTTTTGCAAATTAAACTTTTGCCAATATCTTTTATTTTACCATCATCAACAAGTATATCAGTATTATATAATATTCCAACATTTTCAGCAGTATATATAGTGATATTTTTAATGAGGTATGGTTTAGCTTCTGGCAGTTTAATATTGCCAAAAGCGATAAATGGTTTAGGTAAATCTAAGCGTGGCAAAGCCTTGAGAGCAACAACAGAATCAGGAATGGCATCACTAAACTTACTAAATTTAATGGCAAGATTATTATAATATAATTGCAAATTTATTTTTCCCGTAATTTTTTGTGTATCAATTTGCAAAATCAATTCGCCAAAAGCAGGATTTGATTTTTTAATAGTATGGCGACCATTATCAACTGTTACTTCATGTTTCCAAATCCCTTTCGTACCCACACTTTCAGAACTCACTATGATAGTTTCTCCTTTTCGTTTTACATGCAAAAAATATCGTTTGTCGGCTAGTATCATACTATAAATTCCCTCTGCTTTGCTCACGGACTTCATATAGTTTTCGTTGCTATACACTTCTCCTTGTATAATATTATCAATAATCATAAAACGGTCTCCAAACAAGGTATCGGTACATATAATAAAGTTGGCTAGTTTTCCATTTTGTAAACCCCCAACCATATTCTCGATTCCCATCATTTTTGCAGGATTTTTGGTGAGAGCATTCAAAGCATGTGAAGCAGGCAAACCGTAAGCAACTGCCCTTTTCAAATTCTTATAGAACTCGTTTTTGTTTTTCAAATCATATATCGTGAAGCAAAACTCAATTTTCGCCGAGTCAAGTAAATAGGGGTTATAAGGCGACA
>JAWXAU010000105.1 GCA_034439655.1 Bacteroidota bacterium
CAAAAGTGATCTAACAGGCTTTAAATTAAAAAACGAGATTATTAATTACCTTAAAAATCTTATAAAATTAATGGAAGAAATACATATCGAAAAATTAGAAGCGAAAAGAATTCAACTTCAAAGCAAAATTGATTATTGTGAATACAAAATAAACGAAGTAGTTTACGAATTATATAATATAGAAAAACATGAAATTGATATTATAGAAAGCCTATGAAAAATAATACCGAAAAAAAACTTGATGACGCACTCAATAACGCTGAACAATATATTGAACAGCTAAAAGCCATGGACGATAAAAAACTAAGCAAATACCTCGATTTGTTTCAGCAGCAAATGGAAATGGCTTATAAGCAAAAAAATCATGCAGCATACGAATTGCTGTGCGAATATGAGCGGCAAGTTATTATTGCTAGAGATAGTAAGTATTGAGTAATTTTGCCCGTGGTCGGTGTTATCAACGCACCACCAAGTCTCGACCATGGTTGATGCACCCTCACCCACCCATCAGTTTGCAGCTTTCATATATATAACTGTCTTGTCCTGAAATAGCATTTCACTAAGAAGAAAGAATCATCGTAATCCTGTAATCACATTAATCATAGTTCAGACAGCGAAGCAATAGCGACCCTTGCGTTCCGCCGCGGCGGATTTGCGTCTTCGGGAATGTTAGCTTTTGGAAAGTTTAAAACTTTCCAAAAGCTAACAAAAAACAACAATCCACACACTATTGTGAATTGTTAGCCCGTAAATAAACAATTGTGTGCTTTACTTTTGCCCCTTTCAATGATAGAGGCAGACAATACACATAAAGACGACGACGTTACCCATATAATACCTATTACCGGGCTCTACGAGAATTGGTTTCTCGACTATGCCTCCTACGTAATTCTGGAGCGGGCCGTGCCTCATATCAATGATGGACTAAAGCCTGTGCAACGCCGCATACTCCACGCCATGAAAGAAATGGACGATGGGCGTTTCAACAAAGTGGCGAACATTATTGGGCAGAGCATGCAGTATCACCCACACGGTGATGCCAGTATTGGCGAGGCCATTGTTAACCTCGGTCAGAAAGATTTATTAATTGAAACCCAAGGTAACTGGGGCGATATAAACACTGGCGACGGTGCCGCTGCCGCACGATATATAGAAGCCCGCCTTAGCAAATTTGCTTTAGAGGTTGCTTTCAATCCGCAAACTACACAATGGCAAGCTAGTTACGACGGTCGTAAAAAAGAACCTGTAACCTTGCCTATGAAATTCCCTTTGCTATTGGCACAAGGAGTGGAAGGCATTGCCGTGGGCTTGAGCACCAAAGTATTGCCACATAATTTTTGTGAGTTACTTAAAGGCTGTATCGATATTATTAAAAACAAGCACGTACAATTATTTCCTGATTTTCCAACGGGTGGCTTAATAGACGTAACCAATTATAATGATGGTCGCCGTGGAGGTAAAGTAAGAGTGAGGGCCAAGATAGAAGAGCTCGACAAAAAGACTTTGGTGATTCGTGAAATTCCTTATGGAACTACCACCACTTCTGTAATAGACAGCATAGTAAAAGCCAACGACAATGGCAAAATAAAAGTTAAGAAAGTAACCGACAATACGGCTCAAAATGTTGAGATAGTAGTACATTTAACTCCTGGCGTTTCTCCCGATATTACCATTGATGCCTTGTTTGCATTTACAGAATGTGAGGTTTCTATATCGCCCAACTGTTGTGTTATTAAAGATGAGAAGCCGCAGTTTTTGTGTGTCACTGATTTACTCGAGCATAGTACCAAACATACCCAAGATTTATTAAAGAGAGAACTTGATATAAAACTTGGTGAGTTGCAAGACGATTGGCATCATTCATCATTAGAGAAAGTATTTATTGAGAAACGTATATATAGAGATATAGAAGAATGTAAAACTTGGGAGGCTGTACTCGCCGCCATCGACAAGGGTTTGAAACCTTATAAGAAATTATTCAAACGCGAAATTATCCAAGATGATATATTAAGACTTACGGAGATTCGAATTAAGCGTATCTCGAAGTTTGATGGTTTTAAAGCAAACGAGCATATCAAATCTGTAGAAGAGCAGATGAAGCAAGTGAAATTTGATATCGAACATATTAAAGATTTCACCATTAAGTATTATGAAGGCTTGCTGAAGAAATATGGCAAAGGCCGTGAGCGTAAAACAGAACTTCGCACCTTTGATATTATCAAAGCACAAGTAGTAGCTATCGCCAATCAAAAACTATATGTAAATCGTGAAGAAGGTTTTGTGGGAACCTCACTTAAAAAGGATGAATTCCTCTGCGATTGTTCAGAGTATGATGATATAATAGTTTTTCGCAAAGACGGTAAAATGATTATCAGCAAAGTGGCCGAGAAAACCTTTGTGGGCAAGGACGTAATCCATGTAGATATATTCCGCAAAAACAATGAGCGGATGGTATATAATCTCATCTATCAAGATGGGCAAACCAATATAGCGATGGTGAAACGTTTCAATGTGTCGGGTATTACTCGTGACAAAGAATATGATCTTAGCAAAGGAAATAAAGGAAGCAAAGTATTATACTTTAGTGCAAACGCAAATGCAGAGGCGGAGATAGTAACGGTGTTCCTGCACGCCAATAGTAAAGCCCGTCAAAAAGTATTCGATTACGACTTTGGATTATTGCAAGTAAAAGGCAGAAATGCCCAAGGAAATACCTTAAGTAAACACTTGGTGAAAGCGGTTAAGTTCAAAGAAAAAGGTGCATCATCAATGGGTGGTGTAGATATATGGTATGATATAAATATTGGCAAATTGAATACCGATGGTCGTGGCCGTTTACTTGGTAATTTCGATACCAAAGATCATATATTGGTATTATATAGAGATGGTTCGTATGAGCTTACTAACTTTGAATTGACCAATAGATATGAACCGAACGATATTATAATACTTGAAAAGTTTGACCAAGATAAAGCAGTCTCTGCAGTGCATTACGATGGTGCTTCAGGCAACTACTATGTAAAGCGTTTCTTATTGGAAACTTTATCACAGAATAAAAAGTTCTATTATATATCGGAAGAAGCGGGTAGCAAATTATTAATGGTTACTACGATTGAAGAACCCTTAGTAAAAATTACCAAAGGCCGCAAGAAAACAGAATCAATTACAGAAACATTATCACTTAACGATTTTATAGATATAAAAGGGTGGCGTGCTATGGGCAACCGCATAGCAGCAGCCAAACAATACTTCGATTGTGAGCTATTAGTTCCGAAAGAAAAGGAAGAGAAGAAACCCAAGCTCAAAGAAAGCAAAGAAGTAGTATTTGAAGTACCGGCTGACGATGTATATATGAAAATGCCCAAGCTAAAAGAATTCAAAGAATTTAAACCCAAGAAGGACGACAAAACCAAGAAGGGCGGCAAAGGAGGTGGCGAGCAGAAGCGGTTGTTTTAAATAGGTAACCGTCATTCTGAGTATCCCGAATCTTATTCGGGACTGCGAAGAATCTGTTGAATCGGAGACGTGGTGACGGGAAATCACAAGATGCCTTATCAAATATGTTTTCTTTTATCTTGAGTTAGTTTGTTATGCTGTTCCGATAGTTATCGGGTTTATCGAAGCATAACAAACAATAATACTACTATCCCTGTCGTCTTCGATAATCCCGATAATTATCAGGACAGACTGACAATTCCCATCCATCCCATTCTCCCCATCCAGACAAAGATTCATTATGTGCAATAGTCACAAATGTCCCACCATATTTTTTTACTTCATCTTGCAAATCAGTTATAATAATACTTGCTTGTTCAGGAGTTAATTTCATATAGTTTTTCAAGGTAACATCCATAGCAGCAAATGGTGTAATTTGTAATATAGTTTCTGCTTCGTTTGCGATGTCATACCAATTAAAAGTATGAGCAGTACCTGCCCTAAACCCTACGATGTCATGCCATCCCATTGTATAGTCGTGTGTGATGCCTGCCCGCACTAATTGCTGATAGGTTTGCGGCAATTGCATCCGCAAAAAATGTTGACGTGAACTTGTAACAGGTTTGCCAAGTATGGTTTCCAATCTTTGCTTTTCGGTTTTTATTTTGTCAATATTATTAAATGAATCATAAGAAGGATGTATTCCTATTTCTGCATATTTAGAACATTGTATAATAGTTTCTTTTTGTTCTGGATGTTCAAAAGGTAAATTGGTATCATAGTTTAATTTGTCCCCTAAAAGCCAAAAAATATTTAAATGGATTTGTTTATTTTTATAATAATCTATTGTAGTTGAAAGATTGTCGTGTGGGTCTTTCTCCTTTCCCAACAATACTTTCAAACGTTTAGCTATATTTTTAAATTTGCCCGATAATATATCTTTGACCATACCACCTGCAGATTTAATAAATCCTTTTTCTTTGTATAAATATAGTCGGTCAATATCAATGGTAGCTATGGTATGATATTTAATTTCGGGTATCTGAACCGTAGAAAAAAGTCCTTTCAGCTTTTCCCAAATCATCTGCCGCCATATATCCACCAATGGTTTGGTATGTATATTATATTTGTAAGCAATACTGCTTTTACCACAGAAACGACCATGTAGGTCAGGTGTATATATATTATATTCTTCATATCTACTTATGATATAAAATACCGCCGAAAAAACATCAAAACCTATAATATTGTCATTAAAAAAATTCCTTTGTTTTTGAAAGAATAATTGATAACGATCATCTGATATAATAAATGAGGCATGAATGTTTTGAATACCTGCTTCATTTAACAAGCCATCCGGCAATATTTGCACTGCGTTTTCAAGTTGTTGGATGCTATAATTTATCTTGGAGCCATCGTAATTCTCAAATTCTGTTTCACTTTCTGTAATTTTGTAATTCTCTTGGCCAAATAAGATAGTTGCTGTATAAGCAAGCCTATTGGACGTTTGCGGGCTATATATTAGAATTGTTTCTTTCAAAAAATGGCGACTTGAGTTAAATGTATTAGTTTTGCAAACATAACCCTCAAACTACAATCAGAAAAAGTAATACATGAAAACTGCTCTCATTACAGGAATTACAGGACAAGACGGAGCTTATCTTGCTGAGTTTTTATTAAACAAAGGCTATATGGTACACGGCATTAAACGCCGCAGTTCGTTATTTAACACTGACAGGATAGATCATTTGTATCAAGACCCTCACGAACGAAACTTGAGGTTAAAGTTGCATTATGGCGACCTCACTGACTCTACCAATCTCATTCGCATTGTGCAAGAAACACAACCCGATGAAATATATAATTTAGCAGCACAGAGCCATGTGAAAGTAAGTTTTGAAACCCCTGAGTATACCGCCAATGCTGATGCCTTAGGCACACTCCGTATTCTGGAAGCCGTGCGAGTATGTGGCCTTACCGAGAAAACCCGTGTATATCAAGCATCCACTTCCGAGCTGTATGGGTTGGTGCAGGAAGTGCCCCAAAGTGAAACTACACCATTCTACCCCCGTTCGCCTTACGGAGTTGCAAAGCTTTATGGATTTTGGATTACAGTGAATTACCGCGAAGCATATAATATGTATGCCTGCAACGGGATACTTTTCAACCACGAAAGCCCAGTGCGTGGGGAAACATTTGTAACGCGTAAAATTACCCGTGCCGTTGCACGAATAGCCATGGGCTTGCATGATAAACTTTGGTTGGGGAATTTAGGTGCCAAACGCGATTGGGGCCATGCCAAAGACTATGTGGAAGCCATGTACCTCATGCTGCAACAGGATGTAGCCGAAGATTTTGTAATAGCCACTGGCCAAACAACCCCTGTGCGTGATTTTGTAAAAATGGCCTTTGCCGAAGTAGGGGTGCAGATAGTATTTAAAGGTGATGGCGTAAACGAAATTGGTTTTGTGGCAAGTATTGATACAGCCAAAGCAGCCGAGATGAAAATAGACTTACAAGTAAAACCTGGACAAGAATTGGTAGCAGTGGACCCAATTTATTTCAGACCAACCGAAGTAGATTTATTGATAGGAGATGCTACCAAAGCATACGAAAAATTGGGATGGAAACCAAAATATACCCTACCGATGTTGGTAGCAGATATGGTGCAAAGCGATGTGAAACTGATGCAGAAAGAAAAATTTCTGAAAGACAATGGCTTCAGCACCTTGAACTACTTTGAATAAAAAAATTTAATACCTATTTCAATTATGGAAGAAACAAAGGACGAGCATTTATGGAAACTGGCTTTGAAACGTGCCAATTTCAAAAAGCATCTATTTACTTATATTATAGTGAATGGTTTTTTATGGGCTTTGTGGTTTATGATTGGCAAGAGTGAACCCACTGTAGAAGGAGGGGGATTGCACTTTCCATGGCCCATTTGGACTACCTTGGGTTGGGGTATAGGTGTATTCTTTAACTATCGAGATGCATATAGCGACACCACAAATGCAGCAGAAAAAGAATACCAAAAATTGTTGAACGACAAAAAACACAAAAAATAATTTATGGGTTTATGGGCAGATACCGCAGGATTGCTGTTCCCTAATGCCTGTGCAGGTTGCGGACAATTATTGTTAGCGACCGAAAGCGTAATTTGCTTGGCGTGCAAACACAATTTGCCCTATACTAATTTCCACAAAGACGCCGATAATCCAGTAGCCAAAACCTTTCGAGGCAGAGTGAAAGTAGAAGCAGCTACTTCATTTTTATATTTTCGAAAACTAGGTATCACCCAAAGGTTATTGCATGGCCTCAAATATAAAGGTGATAAGGAAGTAGGAATATGTTTGGGTAACTGGATGGGTTGTGCCCTACAAGAATCGGAAATATATAATAGTATAGATGTGATTGTGCCAGTACCTTTATATCAAAAAAGAGAAAACAAACGAGGGTATAACCAATGCCATATTTTGGCCCAAGGCATTTCGGAGGCCACAAATAAAACTGTAAGTACCACCAATCTGCTGAGGGTAAAAAACAACCGCAGCCAAACAAAGTTAGAACGCTGGACCCGTTGGACGAATGTACAGGAAATCTTTAAACTGGAAGAAGCATCCCAACTCGAAAGCAAACATATATTATTACTTGACGATGTGGTTACCACAGGTGCCACACTCGAAGCATGTGCTGCTTTGCTGGTGCCTTATTGTAAAGTAAGTATTGCTACCTTAGCCATTGCACGCGATTTTTAAAGAGTTTGAATAAACCTTTAAATACATTTTTTTGTCTACTATAAAAAATATTTCAGTTAAATTTGTTGCCCCTTGCTCATCAAACATCTCCATATTTATTTGTTTTCCATTGCCCTGCTATCTGTAGGGGTAGTGAATACCAAAGCCCAAGGCGGTTCAGGATTCAATAGAAACCATGCTTATGAAATAGGCTTGAGCATTGGGCCAACTTATTATCAAGGCGATTTAAGCTATGGACCTGTAACTTTACAAATGGCTAAACTTCATGCAGGGATTTATGGAAGATATTATTTGGGGAATTTCTTAGCAGCCCGCTTAGGTTTTAACTACGCTCGTATAGCTGGCGATGATAAAGTAGCCGGCTCAAAATACGATGAATATATGAATATGAATGATCCTTATAACACCAAGCAGTCCGACTATAGGGATAGGATGAAGAGAAACCTTAATTTTTATTCAAATATCAGAGAAGTGAATTTGATATTTGAATATCATATTTGGAATCCATACAATCATAGGAGGGGCAAATTAATCGTACCCTATGTGTTTGGTGGGATTGCCTATTTTCATTTCAACCCCAAAACGGTTGATCGATATGGTAACGTTGTAGAGCTAAGAAAATTTCAAACAGAAATAAGAAAAACTTATAGTTTAAATCAATGGGCAATTCCTTGTGGCATTGGAGTAAAGATAAATCCTGGAGCAGCATTGAATGTATCTTTCGAGATAGGGTATCGCAAAACCTTCACCGATTGGTTGGACGATGTTCACCATAATTTTGCTGGGCCACCTGCAGCTAACGATATATACCTTCAGCAACTAAGCGACAGATCGGGCGAAGTGGATCCACGATGGGGCAACCTGTGGATGCAAACTTCTAAAAATCCGAATGAATATGTACGTGGGAATCCTAAAGACAAAGATTCATATATACTTTGCTCTATTAATATCACTAAGACTTTTAGTGCACACGGCACTTGTACGAACTTTTAGTGAAGGTGGAAGTAGGAAGTTTGAAGTCCGAAGTTTTAATAGTTGTAATTTCAAACTTCTGTCTTCAAGCTTCCTACTTCATCTCAACTTAAAACAAGCCACCAATTAATCCATTTGCGTCAATATCTATAGCTTCTGCGGCAGGTACTTGGGGCAAGCCAGGCATACGCATCATATCTCCACAAATAGGAATTAAAAAACCAGCACCAGCGGCAAATTCAAATTCACGTACCGTAATTCTGAATCCTTTTGGACGGCCTAATAATTTGGGGTTGTCAGAAAATGAGTATTGTGTTTTGGCCATACAAACTGGAAGTTTGTCCATTCCCAATCTATATATTTTTTTCAAACCTGTTTGTGCTTTGGCAGCATAATCAACACCATCGGCACCGTATATATTTTTGGCAATAGCTTCAATTTTTTGTTCCACACTATCATCCGAGTTATATAATGGTTTGAAATTGCTTTGGTTCAGTGCAATGGTTTCTGTTACTTCATTGGCCAATTGTTCCATGCCTGCACCGCCTTTTTCCCAACCTTCACATATTGCAACTCTTGCACCTATAGATTTTACATGGTTATATACCATATCCAACTCGGCTTGGGTATCGCTAAAGAATTTATTAACTGCTACAACGGCAGGCAAACCAAATTTGCCAATGTTTGCAATATGTTGCTCAAGGTTGGCCATTCCATTTTGTAATGCTTCCAAATTCTCCGTTTTCAATGTATCCATTGTTGCACCTCCATGATATTTGAGAGCTCTAATGGTAGCAACAATAACAACTACTTTAGGTGCTATTTTTCCATAACCGCATTTAATATGAAGAAATTTTTCAGCTCCTAAGTCAGCACCGAATCCTGCTTCAGTTACTACATAATCGGAAAGAGACATACCCATTTTGGTAGCTACCAAGGTATTGGTACCCTGAGCAATATTGGCAAATGGCCCTCCATGTATAATTGCTGGGTTTCCTTCGAGTGTTTGAACCAAATTAGGCATGATCGCATCTTTAAGCAATGCAGCCATTGAACCTTGGGCATTCAACTGTTTGGCGTAAACTGGTTTTCCGGCATAGGTATCACCTATATATATATTGCCAATCTTTGTTTTCAAATCTTCCAAGTTCGATGACAAACAAAGGATAGCCATAATTTCTGAAGCTGCAGTAATGTTGAATCCAGTTTCACGGGGCATGCCTCCTTGTTTGCCACCAAGGGCTACTATAATATTACGAAGGGCACGGTCATTCATATCCATTACACGTTTCCAAACTACTGTTCTTGGGTCAATGCCCAAGTTATTACCCTCTTTGTTTTGTATATTGTTATCTATTAAAGCGGCCAAAAGATTATTGGCTTTTTCGATGGCAGAGAAGTCACCAGTAAAATGTAGGTTGATATCTTCCATAGGCACAACTTGGCTATAACCTCCGCCTGCGGCACCACCTTTAACGCCAAACACAGGGCCTAGGGAAGGTTCTCTGAGAACGGCAGTTGCTTGTTTTCCAATTCTGTTAAGCCCTTCTGTAAGACCAATAGTGGTAGTTGTTTTACCCTCTCCTGCGGGAGTTGGATTAATGGCTGTTACCAAAATCAGGTTTGATTTTTCAGCTTTGGCTGGATCAATTAAAGTTAAAGGTAACTTGGCTTTAAACTTACCATAATGTTCCAGTTGGTCGGCAGCTATTCCTAATTTAATAGCGATGTCGTTGATGTGTTGTAGTTTGGCGGCTTGAGCAATCTCAATGTCCGATGGCACCTTAGATACTTCTATTGTCGTGTTTTCCATTTTATCTGTTTTTTGGGCAAATGTAAGTAGCAAAAGCATTTGTGGGTTTATTAATTTTCTGTGAATGCGGCATGATGCAAATCAGTATTTTTAGCTACCAAATAGCATTGTTTGTTTATCGAATGGCGTGAAAGTGGCTCAAAAAAATATCTTACACAAAATCTTACAATGTGACTTTTCTGTCCATAGATTCAAATTGTTGCTTAAGGGTAAATCGCTTTTCGGTATCTAAACGCCTATAAACGCTAACCATATTAAATATTAGGAGGAATTTAGTAGTGAATCAAATACAAGTGAAAAGTGAATTATATACTTGTAAGATTTTTTAGTACAACGGTATTTAATCCAAGTAGCCCAATCCGAATTTTGTTACATAAGAAAGACGAACGAAAAACACTCAACTCACCTCAAATAATTACTACCATGAAAAATCTAGTCCTAACAATCGCCACCATATTTAGCTTGAATTCATTTGCTACTCAAGCCACTAATTCACTTCCTAAGACAGGTATCCCTACCTCTACTATTAATCTTACTCCCACAACTTCAGTTCCAGCTCCTGTTGTTGCTGCCGAAACCAATGCATCTGTTCAAACAACTATTAGTATGAGTCCTTCACATAATGGTGCAGGTACTGTTCAGGTGCTAAATACCAATCAACCGATAACTATTTCGATAGCTGACCTTAGTGGAAAGAATGTTTTTGAAAAGACCATTTCTGGAAACACTTTCGATTTAGCTGGCACAATGACCACGTCGGGAATCTATATTATATCAATCAAACAAAACGATTCAGTGATAAGCTCTAAAACCTGGATAGTAGCAAAATAATAAAACGCAACTTAAACTCCATAAATCAACTATACAAAATGGCCGTGGTATCATACCGTGGCTTTTTTGTTTATAGATTGCTTGTCCGAAAACTTTTTTCGTTACGCTCTTTAAAAAGAAAGTCATACCGAAACTCAATATATAATAGTCCAAAAGAAAGGGACTAATCCCCCCGCATCCCGATAATTATCGGGATTAAGCGAGGCTTTCGGGATGTAGTTCGGCATTACCATTCTAAAAACTAAATCCGCCACAGGCGGATAACTATTTTAGTTTAAGAATTGGTATAATATCTGACATAATAAATATTTAGTACAGTGTACAAATATTTATTATTTTTGTACACTGTACTAAAATAATACGCAAATGATCAAAAAATACAATTACCCGCACAGTATCACCAATAAGTTTGGTGAGACCCTTCATTTTTTGTCGAGAGAAATAGATGAAAAAGGGGAGTACCTAAAAGTAAGTAACAAGGTGAGTCCAGAAAACCATGAACAGCACATCATAAATTATACTGGCAGTATAATATTAAACTCTGTAAACTCACCTTCCTTACTCTCAACAGAAATAGTACCTCGGTGTGCTTTTATTATATCATAACTCAGGCTCAACCCTAAACCAGTTCCACTACCTGAAGGTTTGGTACTAAAGAAAGGTTCAAAAATTTTCTCTTTTGTTTTTTCAGGTATCCCCATTCCATTGTCCCTCACTTTTAGGATAATTTCTTTGCCCTGCAATAGGGTGCTTACGGACACATTAGGCTTATAAGAACTATCACCATTTTTTTGTTTTTCGGCAACAGCATACAGTGCATTGTTGAATAAATTTAATAATACCCTGCTAATGTCTTGTTGAACTGCATTAAGCTTGGGAATTGAAGGATCAAAGTTTTGAGAAATTTCGCATTGGAATTCGGGTAAGTTGGCTTTGCTCGACTGGAAAGCAAGTTTTATATATTCGTTGCATAAATCATTGATGGACATAGGTTGTTTTTCGCCCGAACCTTTTCGACTATGTTCTAGCATATTCTTTACAATACTACTGGCCCGTTGCCCATGCTCATTTATTTTTCTTAGATTGTTAATTAAATCTTCGATTATTTCTTTGCGTTCGGTATCATCTTTACTATCATTCAAATCATCAATTAATTCTTGAGAAATTTTAGAGAAATTGGTTACAAAATTTAAAGGGTTTTGTATTTCGTGAGCAATGCCAGCAGTCATTTGCCCCAGTGCCGCAAGCTTTTCGCTTTGCACCAGTTGTTCCTGTGTGGTCTTTAGCGTTTCTATTGAGCTACTCAGTTCCGCAGTACGATCCGCTACTACACTTTCGAGTTTTTCGTTAGCTATTACCAAGCGTTTATTATATATTTTGAAGATGAAATATATAAGTATAAACAATAAAAATACATATATAAGTATAGCCCACCAAGTTAAATACCATGGATTTAGAATTCTAAATGTATAGGTAGTTTCACCCGAAGTATTACCTTCAGAATCTTGTCCTTGAACATACAATGTATACAATCCGCCCGATAATCCTTTTAATTCTATATAACTCTGCTTTTGCCAATTACTCCAATTGTTCGAAAGACCATCTATTTTATATCTGTAATTATTACCTTCGGGGTTGATAAATGAATTTATTCCAAATTCTATTCGTATAGCATTGTTCTCGAAATCAATTTTGGGTAACATTGTTTGTTCTAAAGTTTGGTTCCCTTTTTCATCGAAATAAATTCCGTTGTGGGCTATAATATCAGTACCATATTTTACCAAACTGACGTTGGCTATAAGTTTTCTGCTAAGAACTTGTTCTGGCTTCATTCTATATAGCTTCTCTTCGAAAGCCATCCACAATTCATTGCCGCTTTCGCACACAGCCGTAGGTGTCCCACTAATACAATAAGCTGCGGAATGCTCTTCTAATTTATTGTTCACTATATGTTTAAGTCTGCTTTTGGTATATATCCAAATGATGGCAGTAAGTATATTGTTTTTATTTTCTGCACCACCATAAGTTTGCGATAGGAGGTCATCCTTTCTAAAACCAGCACCCTCAATTATATATATATTGTTCTTACTCTGAAACAAGGGTTTACCATCTTTAATTCTAATATATACCTTCCCTGATTTCAGGTCTGAATTATCCGAAATTTTCATCTCAGGGTATTTGAGTAAGCCGCTCAAATAGCTACCAATCCATGCGGTGCCATCAGCATTCTCGTATATGGAGGTAGCTAGTTGATTTAGGTTTTTTAGTTTCCCATCCGATTTTATCTTGCTTCCTTGTATGGTAAATTTCCAGCAGCCCGTTGCAGCAAATGCATATATAGTTCCAGTACGGTTTCCTTTTTGGATATTGGTAAATATTTCTTGTGACACAAGTGGGTTTGCCACAGCTTCAATTATTTGGTATAAACCCGCAGAGGTTGCAACCAATATAATGCCATTCTCCTCATACAAATCCCAACATTCACCATTAATTCCCTTAACAGGTTTCAGTAAATTAGGATGGTTCACATCTATTATATATACACCACTTGTAGTAGCTAAATACAAATTACTTCCTTCCAAATGCATATCGGTTCCATGTCCGTTGAAATCCAGATTTGGAAATGATTGAATTGGTAAATTCAATAGAACATGCGACAATCCTTTGGCATGGCCTACCCATAAATTCCCTTCGGCATCGAGGTATATACTATATATTTCGTTTGAGGGTAATGCCAAACTATATATTTCTGAACCATCGTTGCCAAATATTTTAACACCATCGTGCAGGGTTCCTATCACATACTGTTGATTTTTGAATTTACAAAAAGCAGTAGTACCTTTTTTTGCAAAAGAATTCAGTGACGAAGTTTGGCCAGCCGATAAATTATCTTTGAAATTAAAAATGCCATTATAATTGGAAAGGATAGTTAATCCTTTTGTAGTAAGCATACCACCAATTATATCATATTTTTCAAGTCCGATTGCTGTTTTATAAGGGCTAAAATTACCGTGCTGAATAATGCCAAGTCCCTTGCCAATTACATTCACATATAAGTATTTATCATCAGTAAATGCTCCTGCATATTCGCCAGCATTGGGAAGTACGAGCGTTTGATATTCATTGCCCGATTTTTTTACGGTAACCAAATGTTTACGCATATAAAAATATATATCATCGCCAGCAATAAATACATTTTCATCGCCGCCTGTTTTTTTATCGCTCAGGCTATTTTGATTGAGTAAACTACTATATGCAGCCGATCCATCTTGCTTGAACTCAAGGATACCGAAATCGCCCAAGCAAGCTATATATAAATCGCCACTCTTACTAAATGCTAAGTGTCTAGCCGCAGTTGGCGTTCTATATAAGGTCCAATTATTTCCATCAAAACGTATAATACCCTCATTATTGGCAAACCAGATCCGACCATAATTATCTTCTTTAGCATCCCATATTTTTTGTTCACCTTTATAATCTTTATTGGTATAATGATGCGTTATAAACTGTTGTGAAAATGAATTTATGCAAGCACAAAGTATGATATATAGAAGTATGGTTATTTTACGCATAATAATTATTTTAACAAATCATCGTATAATATGGAGAAATAGAAAATGGCACCAACAGTAGGCCCACCAATAGATTGCACGTAACGAACATTGGTAACATTGCTGCCACCTAACTTGAGCATGGTATTATATTTTTTGCTCAAATGATAGGTAAATGCAATATCGAGTGTATAATAGGATGGCACGTTCCCTTTCTTGGTATACTCTTCATAATAGTATCCTTGTACCCATCTGTAGATAGCAGAAAATCCAATTTTTTTCCAGAGTTTAGTTCCATTGATACCCACATTGAATTTATTTTTTGGGGTATTAAATCGCACAATAAAATCTTGGGCTAAATATTCATTGGTTTCCTGCAATATATTATAAGTGTAGTTTCCAAAAACTGTTATTCTTCTGGAATAATAATAATTTGTAGAAACCGTTGTTCCGTATGTATTAACAGGTATTTGAGAGTTTATTGACCTGCGGTAAAAAATAGTGCTATGCGGCCTTTGATCGGATAATAGTGCAGCACTAATTTGAGTTTTTGACGGATTAGCGGGGCCAATATATTGCTGTGAAGTAATGAGGTTTTGATAGCGATTATAATATAATACAATGTCAGTTTCAAATTTCTTAAAGGTAAACCCACGCCATCCTATTTCAAAAGCCTTCACCTCTTCGGGTTTAAGATCTTTAATGGAGGGTTTTACCAATACACGAGAATCGCCACTTGCTAAATATTGATTAACGGAATTTTGTGTGTATACATTGATAAAATCGGGGCCATTGGGTTGTTTGTGGATTAATCCCAAGTCGACCGCGGTTTGATAGAATGCTCCAAAATTTCGTAATCGCGGAATAAAAATATTATTAAACTGATCGTACAACGAAGGCATTTTATATCCTATTTGGGCCGACATGCGAACATTATATTGCTTACGTTTACCCAATAGGAACACACCTGATATTCGTGGACTCAACTTTAAATCGAATCTTTGCATTTTATCTACCCTGGCCGATGCCTGTACTTTTATTCTCTTATCATAAAAGTCTTTTCCTGCCTGCACAAACCCGCCAATTTCCTTAGAATATATTCTGGTGTTTTTATCAGTTAAGAATGAACCTTGTGTATTGGGAGCATACAATCGAAAATTAGTTCCAGCTAGTAAAGAGAATTTTTTGAAGACATCTTTAAAGTCATATATATATTCGCTATACAAAACTTTTGAATGGCTATAAAATTGGCTACCCGATGAATCATTATGCGTAGTAACATAGTTAAAGGCTGAATCGAATTCTTTGGTACCAGGGGTTAAACGGGCTTGTCCTGCCATCAATGCACTTAAACCAGCGTCTTGTGGGAAATTCAATTTATACAATGCACTTAATTTAGTGTTGTCACCGTCAGCAAATTTGCGGGCTGCAGCATCGTCGCCGGCAGGTATATTAGCCAATCCCAAATTCTTTGCGTTGTTAAGGTTATTATATTGACCTGTATAGGCCAATAGGTATTGTACATACCAGTTTTGGTCATTTTTTGTGCCTTGATTTATTTTGATTGCACTTGAATTAAAATCATAACTGGTTCCTGCGTTTTCTGCACTTAAATAAGTTCTGAAAACATGGTTGCGATTTTTAGCTTCTAGCTTGTGCATTTGTATGATGAAATTCTGCACCTGTGTTCGGTTTTCGGTTTGGAAATTTGCATTGCCCATACCCAATCTCGATGTCCACGATATTTCCGTATTTTTATTGGGTCTATAATATATTCCAGCATCCGTTTTAAAACTATATATATCGTAATTAAGCACCTCAGATTCTTTGTATCCGGTTCTTGCTATTTTTAAAGGTTTTTTTATTACATTAGTGGGGGGGCCGAGTATTTTGCTAGTAGAATCAAAGATTTTGTACTCTTCGTCACCACCTACATTTACGCCATCGTATCCTGGGTTTCCCGCTCCTGGTTTATAACCATAGTCGGTATTGTTTCTACTAGTACTATAATCAGATATATCATTATAATCGCTGGCATGCCAATCTTTGCCCTTCATATAATTTATTACTACTTTATACGCCAGTTTTTTGTTAATGGTATTTGCATATCTCAAACTCAAATCATAAAAGGGACTAAGCTGCTCGTCAATACCATCTACATGGTTCATCCCTGTTTTAAAATTCGCACTCATTCCTTTATATTGGAAGGGGTTTTTGGAAGAGGTATTGGTAAGCCCGTTTAGTGCATTGGGGCCATATAAAGCACCAGAAGCACCTGCTACCAATTCAGTCTTTTCTATATCCAAATCTATGGGACCATTTAATTGAACCAAGGTAGTACTGAAACCGGGTAAGGCCAATTCCATATTGTCATATCGTTGTATAAAACGGAGGTTATATGCCGAGTTAAACCCACGTGTATTAATTACTTTAAAATTAAAACTGGTAGTTATTGCATCGACCCCTGCTAAGTTGGTAATTCTATCATAGGAATTTAATCCCGGATTGTATTGAAGTTGTTTGGGGTCTATTGTTTCAACTGTGGCAGGGCTTTCAAATTTAAGTTCCCTTTTGCGGGATGCCGACACTATTATTTCCTTAATAACTTCATACTTTTGTGTAAGTTTAAAATTTATATAGGTTGAAGTTTCATCAACCCATGCTGTATCATTTTCAAACCCATTATACACACATACCAATGCGGCTTTTCTGTTGGTTAAATTTAATTTAATAAAGAATACGCCTTGGTCATTGGTATAAACTATATTTTGTGTACCTAACTCTTTAATAGAAGCCAATGCCAAAAATTCATTATCCATAAGTGACCTTACTGTTCCATATAGTATACGAGAATTTAATGCACCTTCTGCATTGCCAGTGGTGTCAGGTGTTTCAACACGGTGTCTTCGTGAGTTGGAACGATAATCTTGGCTGTGTGCAGTGTGAATAATAAAAACCACACCCACAAGCAATGATAACTTATTCCAAATATTTTTGGCCTGCATGAAAAAAATTATTCGATAATAATTTTATGGGTAATTGTATTTTTATCAGAGGTAACATTCAATATATAAATACCTGATTTAAATGTACTAGTTTGAATAGTTACATTATTGCATGTACTATATATTTGTGTATATATATTTTTGCCTTGTATATCAGTAATTGCGATATATACATTTCCCTCCAAATTGCCCAATTCCAAATTCAACATATCTTTTGCAGGATTGGGATAAATACCTATTTCATTTTGAGTTTGTGCAATGATACCTGTATTGCCTCCCACAAAGTCTGCATCGTCAATTGTAAGTTTGCTCCCAGCCTGATTTGCCGACAAAGAACTTGAAACAAACAACACAATTGCGGTATCGGGGGCATTATTACTCAGGTACATAATGTCCACATCCTTTTTGGTGTATGTAGTTGTAGAGCCGGTCATTGGTCCCACACCCAGTCCTACCGTATCGGTCTTTTTGGTGCTACTATTCCACCGGGTTAGTGTTACTAGAGCAATAGCTGAATCGGTTCCCTTGGGCACATATTTATACCAAAAAACCATTTTGTCGGGGCGTTTAGTATAGGGTGCACCCATAGTAGGGTTAAAGTTAGCAAACCTACCTAAAAAAATAGAACCTGTATAGTCGGGAATTGGCTGACCTGGAGGTTTGATATTTACCTTTATCGTATTCACTTCACATGCAAAGCTACCACCATGTGCATCCGTTGATTTGTATACCGACTGCGAATTGCCGAGGAACATTAGCAAGTTGGTGGATACCCAAGAATTGGCTTCACTTCCAGTCCAGTTCTCAAAACTGCCGTTAGGGACTTGGCCAAAAGCCACATTGCCCATCAATAGGGCAATAGCAATGATTTGTAATTTATATTTCATGATTTTATTTTTAGTTTCCACAGCAAATAAAACCAATTGGCTTCAAACCAGCAATATTATTTTGTGATTTGTAGGTTAACGATTTCTCATGACACTATCCCAATTGAGGGAAATAATACCAATTCTTAAACTAAAAACAAGAGATTAGGATTTCTAAATAGGTATTATATATTAATTGTGCTTTACCACAAACTTACTACTTTGTCCGTTAATATATATATAATAAATTCCATTGGCTAAATTTGAAATTGGAATTTGCAAAGTATTATTTAAACTATTGGTAGTAAATATTAATTCTCCCAAAGTATTATATATATTTATGGTGTTTTTTATTTGTTTGCTTTCAATGGTTATATACTCATTTGCTGGATTGGGATAAAGCATAAAACTAATTCGCTCGGGCATACTTGCTATTCCATTAAAGCTTCCTACATTAATGGTTTGTTGTTCCACATCGGTAAGTGTACCATCGGTGGCAGTAAGCTTTACAGTGTATATTCCTGCAGCAGTATAATAATGCAAAGGATTAGTTGTAGTAGCGGTTTGACCATCGCCAAAATCCCAAGTGTAGTTTGTTACATTTTTAATGGTAGTTAGGTTTCTAAAGTTGATACTATCAAAAGGATTGGGCTTATAGTTCGTTGCTTTAAAATTTGCAAAACCATGAATTCCTGTTCCACCTACTTCTATATATCGAGCCATAAATTCTTGATAGTATAAGTTGGCAATGGTATCATCGTGTATCACCAAAGTGTTTTCATCATTGTCAGTTTCGGCATTACCGCTCCAGTTGTGAGAACCTGTCAATACTATTGGATCCGATGTTTCACTATTACAATCAACTATCAAATATTTGCTGTGCAATTGCGATGATTTATTATTGGCTTTCATGCGGGTACTATATACATTGGCGGCGGCCAAAATATTGAACACATTCACTGCGGCAGGGCTTCCTGCAGTATCGTCAACTATGCCAGCACCATATACATTGGCATAAGCACGGTTACGCAAGGCAGTAGCAATGTCGCTGCGGGTGAAGGATAGTACACAATGGTATTCATCTTTGTTTGCGGTATTTGCAGTATTTATTATATGAGCAGTTGTATGGTCGCTCGGACTAAAATATTGTTCTACCCAACGGCCTCCTATATTAAATTCGTGGGGTGTATTGTCAGCTTTTGCAGCACCAAATTTAGCTTTTGCGGCATCGGGTTTTAAGCCATTACTTCCAAACATTTCTTCAAATTCTATAGTATATGCTTTGGCCAAAGTTTGGTCTTGTATAAACAATACATTATTACGATCGGCTAGTATTTGTGCTTTGGTTAAATTGCACGATCCACCCCATAACCAAGCATTGTTTGGGTCAGCGTCATTGGCATCAATAATCATAAATTTATCGTGCATGATGTTGGAACTTTGCACCGGTCTTTGTATCACTCCTATATTTGCATCCAAACTAGCAAGCCCCACGCTAGCTGTAGATCCATCACCTACTACACGCACTTTTACACCGCGAGCATAAGCATTATTCAATGCGGCCACAAAATCGCTCAAGCCCGATGGATTTATATTATATATAGCCAAATCTAAAGTATGCTGGGCCATATTTATATAATTGATTAAAGTATCGGCAAAAGTTTTATTTAAATATATGGCATTTTTAAAAGTTGCCACACTGTTATCAACTGGCTGCGTAAAATATATTCTTATTTCTCCTGTTGATTTGCTAGCTGTAGCCAACCTCATTGTACGCGAAACCGATACACCATTTGCATTGGTAGATGTTGCAGTTAAATAATATATAGTAGCTGGCGTTAAATTTTTCAAAGTATATATATGATTTTTTGTTAAGGTAGAATCACCTACCGAAATACTTAGTGCTGTATTTGTATCATAATCCAAACGCGTACTTCCATCATTTTGTGTTTGAAAACTTAGTGTTATACTATCTTGTCCAATATTGATGGCGTAAGGGTCTGAAAGAAAATTGGGCAAAGGGGGTAATACGAAATCTTCATACAAACGTACCAAAAACTGGAAGCCTGTGGTAAGTGTTGTATCATAATACTTGGGGTCGGTGGTGGTGCCTCCACCAGGAAGTGTACCATTATTAAATATACTGATAATGCCCACCAAAGAAAAAGTTCCTGAGGGTACATTTTTATTAATAATATCGCCATAACCTGCAGTGGGATTGGTAACACGCATAGGTGTTCCACTTGATGAATTCAAACAATAATTTGTATTGCCCGCAAAACTTGAGGGTGTATTACCGCAGTTACTTCCCGATATAGTTTTAATAGAAGTAACATTATTTAATTGCACCAAACTTCCTTCATATTTAAAAGCAAAGGCTGCATTAAAAGGATAATTGAATTGTATGGGAGCAGGCATGGGCAAACCTTTTTGTATAACCTTAATTGTAACATTATTCGATATCTGCAACAGATTATTAAAGTGTCCTAAGTCACCCGCTACTTCCACACTGTCGCCTCGTTCAAGTGTGCCAATAGTGGTAGAATATATACCGATACCAGCAGTGCCATCCTGCACAAAACGGGAAGTGCCCAGTTCGCCGCCATTGGTGATTATGCCTCTTACGGTTACATTCGTTCCTAAAGCCTTAGTGCGGGCTTCTGCAATTGTTATATACTGGGCTTGTGCATATACGGTACTTAGCGTTAGCAATATCAATAATTTACTTTTTAATTGAAACATTTTTTTTATATTAGATTGCAAATTTAGTGATTTTAGGTAATACAATTGTTAATTGTTCCCGCCGCGGCGGGGTTAATGAATAATGCCATGCCATGCGGCGGCAGATAGATTTGTCAAATCTGTGCTTCCTAATTCGTTTCGCCCCGGCGAACGACATTCGTACTTATATTTGCGAGATGGAAACAGAACTCATCTTCGCTACCCACAATCTTCACAAATTGCAGGAAGTACAATCCATGTTGCCTGATAAAATTAATTTAGTATCGCTCGATGAATATGGAATTATGCAAGAGATTCCCGAAACGGGTGATACACTCGAAGAGAATGCTTTAATCAAATGTAAATTTGTATATAATAAAACCGGGCAAGCATGTTTCGCTGATGATACAGGACTAGAAGTAGAAGCCCTAAACGGACGACCCGGAGTATATAGTGCTCGATATGCCAGTTTGCAAAAAAATGATGATGCTAATATCCAAAAACTATTGGTTGAATTGGAAGGAAAAGAAAATCGCAAAGCCCGTTTTCGTACCGTGATACAATTAGCTTGGGATGACGAATATTATATATTTGAAGGGATTGTAAATGGACACATAACGAATGAACCTATTGGTTTTAGTGGATTTGGCTACGACCCTGTATTTATCCCTGAAGGTCAGGAACGCACTTTTGCCGAAATGGAACTGAGCGAAAAAAACACGATGAGCCACAGGGCGAGGGCATTTGAGAAATTGGTGGAGTGGTTGGGGGGGAGGTAGTATCAGGTAGTTTGTATAAAGTAGTTAACAAGTACTCCTAATTGTTAATCGGTTTGAAGCAACAGATTTTTTATATTATATTTGCATCATTAATAAACTATACAACGATGAAACCAGTAGAGATAAATACAACGCTAATTGACGGATATTTGCAAATGCTAGATAATCTTAGCACAATAACAAACTTGACTTGATTTCAAAACTCACGCTTTCAGTAAAGGCCGATAATGCCGATAAGAAAAAATCTTTCTATAGTTCTTTTGGTGCCTAGGATTCAAAACAATCTGCAGACGAAATTATTAGTGATATAAAAAATAGCAGGAACTTTAATAGGAAGGTTGAAGGGTTTTGTTATTGATAAAGTAAATTTATAGCAACAAAAGTTCATCTTAATGGATTCAAATACTTTAACATAATGTGTTACATTTGTAGCAGCCATATTAGCCATAGCATATCCTATATTATTTCAAGTTGTTTCAAGCTTAGATGAAAAGTACTCTTCCCTTTATGTGGTTCAACTTTTAAAAAAAGAAAAGCACGCAAAATATTTTACTGCTGCATTATACATTTCATTAGTTTCTATTCTCTTATCGATTGGTCAATTTCAACCACGAATTAAAATTGAAGGTGTCAATTGTGTTAATTGGATAATAAGTAATTCCGCTATCGTTCTCGTCTTAGCTTCTACAGTTGTATTAATTATTTTCTTTATTCTATACATAAAACTAATCTTAAAGTATTATACCCCTTCAGAATTTTTAGATTATTTAATTGATAAACATAATAACAGAAAAGATATATAGAAAAATTTGGGAAAATTTAAAACTAGTTCTCAAATTTGAAAGAGTTGACTTTATTTTATATTATTGGAAAGAAGCATACGATTATTTTAGGATTGATTTAAATATTAATGAAAGAGATTGGTCGAACATCACAAAAGAAGACGAAAAAATGGATGAAGAGAGAAGTAGATTCATGGAGTTTCATTATGCTTTAGGTCCTTTTAATTTACAAGAATTGTTATAGCTGTGTCAAGAGCTTATTTGGGAGTATAAAGTAGATTGTTGAAGTTTATTTTAACGGAAGTTAAAACATACTTTATAGCAACAGCAGAAGTTTGCCTAATAAAAGCCCCAAAATGTAGCCACTAAAAGTTGATAACTTTGTTAATAAATA